>DATJGA010000163.1:0-3757 GCA_035495395.1 Mycobacteriales bacterium
TCGAGACCGCGGCGGAGGAGATCATCCGCTGGGCGACGCCGGTCATGCAGTTCCAGCGCACGGCGCTGAGCGACTACGTCCTGGGCGGCCAGCAGATCAAGAAGGGCGACCGCGTCGCCATCTACTACTCCAGCGGCAACCACGACGCGACCGCGCTGGACAACCCCGACGCGTTCGACGTCACGCGCCAGGAGAACGAGCACGTCGCCTTCGGCGGCGGCGGCCCGCACTTCTGCCTCGGCGCCAACCTGGCCCGGGCCGAGGTGCGGATCATGTTCGACGTGATCGCCGAGCGCATGCCCGACATCGCCCCCCTCGGACCGCCGCGCATGCTGCGCTCCATGTTCATCGACGGCATCAAGGAGCTCCCGGTCCGTTACCGGTAGCCCCCGAGAACACCCACCGAAGCAGGAGATCCCCTTGACCGAGCTTGGCTTCTGGCGCATCGCGGCCGCCGACCCCGACCGCGTCGTGCTCGTCGACCCCGACCACGCGGAGCACGCGGCCGGTGAGCTGCTCGCAGCCACCAACCAGGTCGTGCACGGCCTGCGCGCGCTGGGCGTGGGCAAGGGCGACGTGATCTCGATGCTGCTGCCGAACTGCGCGGAGTTCCTCGAGGTGCTGCTGGCGATCCAGCAGGCCGGCTTCTACGTGGTGCCGATCAACTACCACCTCGTCGGCCCCGAGATCGCCTACATCATCAACGACTCGGAGTCGAAGGCCTTCATCACGCACGAGCGGCTCGCCGACGAGGCGCTGCGGGCGGCCGAGGAGATCTCGGTGCCCGCCGAGGCCCGCTTCGCCATCGGGACGGTGCCCGGCTTCCGCCCGTACGCCGAGCTCAAGGAGGGGCAGCCGACCACCCTCCCGGACGACCGCGCCGCCGGGACGCTCATGAACTACACCTCGGGCACCACCGGCAAGCCGAAGGGCGTGAAGCGGCCGCTGCCGCCCATCGACCCCGACACGATGGCCGAGCTGGGCACCGCCTTCCACGGCTTCTTCAAGATCGCGCCGTTCGACGACAACGTGCACCTGACGGTCGCGCCGCTGTACCACACGGCGGTCGGGCAGTTCACCCAGAACGCGCTGCACTCCGGGCACAAGGTCGTCCTCATGGACAAGTGGACCCCCGAGGGCACTCTCGAGCGGATCCAGCGCTACAAGGTCACCACCAGCCACATGGTGCCGACGATGTTCCACCGGCTGCTGCAGCTGCCGGAGGAGGAGCGCGCGAAGTACGACGTGAGCTCGCTGCGCACGATGATCCACTCCGCGGCCCCGTGCCCGGTGCCGACCAAGCAGAAGATGCTCGACTGGTGGGGCCCGGTCATCTGGGAGTACTACGCGGCGACCGAGGGGGGCGGCACCACGGCCACTCCCGAGGACTGGCTGCGCAAGCCCGGCACCGTCGGCAACGTGTGGCCGGGCAGCGAGGTCGTCATCCTCGACGACGACGGCAACGACCTGCCCCCCGGCCAGATCGGCACCGTCTGGATGAAGATGGGCGACCGCACCTTCGAGTACCACGGCGACGCCGAGAAGACGAAGAAGTCCTGGAACGACAGGGGCTTCTTCACCGTCGGCGACGCGGGGGAGCTCGACGAGGACGGCTTCCTGTTCCTGCGCGACCGCAAGATCGACATGATCATCGCGGGCGGCGTGAACATCTACCCGGCCGAGATCGAGTCGGTGCTGCTGCAGCACCCGAAGGTCAACGACGCCGCCGTCTTCGGCGTCCCGCACGCCGACCTGGGCGAGGAGATCAAGGCCGCGATCCAGCCGGTGGCGGGGGTCACGCCCGAGGAGCTCGAGGCCGAGCTCGTCGCCTACTGCAACGACAACCTGGCCAAGTTCAAGAACCCGCGGTCGTTCGACTTCCACACCGACTTCCCGCGCGACCCGAACGGCAAGCTCTACAAGCGCAAGCTCCGCGACCCGTACTGGGCCGACCGCGACAGCCAGCTGGTCTGACATGGCTGAGGTGCTGAGCGCTCCGCACACGATGGAGTTCGCCTACACGCGGTCCACCGGACCCGTCGTCGGCGCCTTCCTCACCGGTCTTCGTGACCGCAAGGTCCTGGGCAGCAAGGACTCCCAGGGCCGGGTCGTCGTACCCCCGCCGGAGTACGACGTGAAGACGGCCGCTCCGACCGACCCGGCCGCGCTGGTCGAGGTGGGTCAGGAGGGCGTCGTCACGAGCTGGTCGTGGAACCCGTCGCCGCGCGCCGGTCAGCCGTTCGACCGGCCGTTCGCGTGGGCGCTGGTGCAGCTCGACGGCGCGGACACCTCGATCCTGCACGTGCTGGACGCGCCGCAGGACGCGATCCGCACCGGCCAGCGGGTGCGCATCCGCTGGGCCGACGAGACGACGGGCTTCATCACGGACATCGCGTGCTTCGAGGTGGCGGAATGAGCGAGCAGGTCACCGAGATCGTGACGCCGATCCGGATGGAGTACCGGTACACCCCGGGCACCGAGTCCTCGACGACGCTGCGGGCCATCAAGGAGGGCCGGCTGATCGGCCGGCGCTGCCCGAGCTGCCACAAGGTCTACTTCCCGGCCCGTGCCGTGTGCTCGATGTGCGGGGAGGCCTTCACCGAGACCGTGGAGCTGGCGGAGACCGGCACGCTGGTGACCTTCGCGGTCGTCAACGTGAACTTCGCCAACCGCGTCATCGACCTGCCGTACGTCGCGGGCGAGGTCCGCTTCGACGGCGCCGACACGACCACCTCGATCCTCGTCTCGGGCTGCCCGCCCGAGGAGGCGCGGATGGGGATGCGCGTGAAGGCGCACTGGGTCCCGCGGGAGCAGTGGGACCACACGCTGGCCAACATCGACTACGTCGAGCCGATCGACGAGCCGGATGCCCCGTTCGATTCCTACAGGGAGCTCGTGTGAGAGACGTCGCGGTCGTCTCGTACCGCCAGTTCGCGACCCGTCGCGAGCAGGAGCGGAACGAGATCGAGTTCCTGCTCCCGGTCGTCAAGGAGACGCTGGCGCCGACCGGTCTGACGACCCACGACATGGGCTTCACCGTCTCGGGCTCGTCCGACTACCTCGCCGGCCAGGCCTTCGCGTTCGTGAGCGCCCTCGACGCGGTCGGCCCGTGGCCGCCCATCGCCGAGTCGCACGTCGAGATGGACGGGGCGTGGGCGCTGTACGAGGCGTGGGTCCGGCTGCAGCACGGCGACATCGACACCGCGCTGGTCTACGCCTTCGGCAAGAGCTCGCCCGGCGACATCGGCAGGGTGCTCGCCCTGCAGCTCGACCCGTACGTCGTGACCCCGATGTGGCCGGACGCCGCCTCCCTCGCCGCGCTGCAGGCCCGGGCGCTGCTCGACAGCGGCCGGGCGTCGGACAAGGACCTCGCCCGGGTCGTGGCGCGCAGCCGCCGGTCGGCGCAGGACAACCCGCACGCCCAGCTCAAGGGCGAGTACGACGAAGCAGCGCTCCTCGACGAGCCGCTGCTCAACGACCCCCTGCGCAAGCACGACCTGCCGCCGATCACCGACGGCGCCGCCGTCATGGTGCTGGCCGCGGGGGACCGCGCCCGGGAGCTGTGCGAGAAGCCGGTCTGGATCCGCGGCATCGACCACCGGATCGAGAGCCAGGCGCTCGGGTCGCGCGACCTGACCACCTCGGCCTCCACCCGGCTGGCGGCGGAGAAGGCGGGCCTCGGCGACCCCGGCAGCATCGACCTCGCCGAGCTGCACGCGCCGTTCAGCCACCAGGAGCTCATCCTCACCGAGGCGCT
>DATJGA010000164.1:0-2941 GCA_035495395.1 Mycobacteriales bacterium
CCTGGTCCGCCCCTTCGGTGGTGAGCCCGGCCGCGCTCTCACCCGGCGCCGACCCGGCCTCCTGGCAGGGCGCGCGCTTCTACGACGACCGGGAGTTCATGGCGCTGGACCGGTCCACCGGCACGCTCTACGTCAACGGCACGCAGGGCCGGGCGGCGGGCGACGCGCAGGGCAACATCGAGTACCTCACCGCCTCACGGGACGGCGGCCGCACGTGGAGCGACGCCCTCGCCGTCGGGTCGGCCTCCGCCGTGCAGCTCGCCGCGGCCGTCGGCACGGTGCTGTTCACCAGCCCGCCGCCGCAGAACGCGCAGCGCGAGTGCACCTGCCTGGACGTGGTGGTGAGCAACGACGGCGGCCGCACCGTCGCGCGCTACCCGACGCTCATCCCGCGCGACCCCGGCGCCGTCCTCGGCGGCGGGGCGAACGCGGTGGCCGACCCGCGCACCAGGGGTCGCTTCCTCCTGGCGCACTCCGAGGCCGACGGCCTGGTCATCTACCGCACCGACACCAGCGGCCGCCGCTGGGGCAAGGTCTCGACCCTCACCGTCCCGGGGCGCAGCGCCTCGAAGGTCTGGCTCGACTGGAGCCCGGAGGGCGTGCTGGGTCTCGGCTGGCGGGCGACCGCGAGCAGCGGCTACCTCTTCTACGGCGCCGTCTCGTACGACGCGGGGAAGACGTGGACGGTGCACCGCATCAGCAAGGCGGAGTCACCCGCGAGCCAGGGCGTCTGGGTCGCCGGCGACGACACCAGCGCCGTGTGGGTCACCAAGGACCGCTTCTACGCGACCTGGGGCGACTGGCGGACGGGCAGCCTGCAGACCTTCTGGGGCGGCTTCCCCCTGCCGCGGCGCTAGCGGGTCAGGTCCAGCTCTGCGCGCCGGCGCGGCGGCGGGCTCCTGGCACCCGCAGGGGATGCCCCGGCCGCGGCGAACAGTACGGCGTGCACGTACGCCTCTCCCAGCTGGTGCTCGGCCCGGTGCTGCTGCTCGGGCTCGCGGTCCCGCACGCCGTGCAGGCGGCCCCTCACGGCACCCTCAGCCACCACCGGTACACCGAGCCCGGCGGCCTGACCCGGGAGTACCTGCAGTACGTGCCGGCGGGCCTGCCGGCGGGCCGGCCGCTGGTGGTGTTCCTCCACGGGTGCAACGAGACCGCGACCGAGGCGATGGCCGCCACGCACTTCAACGCGCTCGCCGACAAGGAGCGCTTCGCGGTCGTCTACCCCGAGCAGGTCCGGGCCGCCAACAGCAGCGCCCCGGCCGCGGACGGCAACGGGATCGGCTGCTGGAACTGGTTCCTCCCCGACGACCAGGCACGCGGCGCCGGCGAGCCGGCGGTGCTCGCCGGGATCGCGCGGTCCGCGACCAGGGCGCTGCGGGCCGACCGGCACCGGGTGTACGTCGAGGGCATCAGCGCAGGCGCCGACATGACGGTGATCCTCGCCGCGACCTACCCGGACGTCTTCGCCGCCGCGGCCTCGCTGGCCGGCTGCGCCTACCAGACCTGCGGCGACCTCACCGGCCGGCTCGCGTACGAGCAGATGGGTCCCCGGGCGCGGCTGGTCCCGATGCTCGTGGAGAACGGCACGGCCGACGTGCTCAACCCCGCGCCGCAGAGCGTCGGCCTGGCCCAGTCCTGGCTGGGTCTGGGCGACCTCGTCGACGACGGCACCGCCAACGGCTCGTTCTCCCGCACTCCCGCGACGCAGGACACCTCGGTGCCGTCGGGCAGCCCGTCACCCGGCGGTGGCGACGCCTGCGTGCACAACAACTCGTTCCTCTGCCTGGGCGGGATCCTCGGGCTGTCCGACTACCCCGTCACCCGGACGACGTGGCACGACGCCAAGGGCAGGGACGTCGTCGAGCTGTGGCTGGTGCACGGCCTGGCTCATGCCCACCCGCACGCCCCCGGCGACGGCTCGTACACCGACCCGCTCGGTCCCGACGTCACGGCTGCGTCGTACCGGTTCTTCCTGCAGCACCGGCTGCCCTGAGGCTCAGCCCCCGGACATCGCCCCCAGCACGATGAGCGGCTCCTTGCCGGCCGCCACCTCGTCCGGCAGCGGCTGGTCGGTGGGCTCGTGCGACAGGTCCTGCTCGCAGGCGTAGTAGCGGACGTAGGACCGGCGCTTGCCGGTGCCGCGGTCGCGGATCGTCCCGCCCAGCGCGGGGTAGCGCTCCTCGACCGCGGTGAGCACCGCGTCGACGGTCGGCTCGGCGTCGACCTGCACCTCGCCGTCGACCTTGGCGAGCGCCTTGAGGTGGGCAGGCAGCAGCACGCGGATCACGGCAGGACCTGCACCTCCACCGAGCACACCGCGGGCAGGTCGCGGGCGATGGCGGTCCAGCTGTCGCCGGAGTCCGCAGAGGCGTAGACGTCGCCGCCCGACGTGCCGAAGTAGACGCCGCACGGGTCGAGCGAGTCGACGGACATCGCGTCGCGCAGCACGTTGACGTAGCAGTGCTCCTGCGGCAGGCCCTTGGTCAGCGGCTCCCACTCGTCACCGCCGGTACGGCTGCGGTAGACCCGCAGCTTGCCGTCCATGACGAAGTGGTGGTGGTCGCTGGTGATCGGCACGACGTAGATGGTGTCGGGCTCGTGGGCGTGCACGTCGATCGGGAAGCCGAAGTCGGTGGGCAGGTTGCCGCTCACCTCGCGCCAGGTCGCGCCAGCGTCGTCGGTGCGCATGACGTCCCAGTGCTTCTGCATGAAGAGCGTGTCGGGGCGGTCAGGGTGCTGGGCGATGCGGTGCACGCAGTGCCCCACCTCGGCGTCCGGGTCGGGGATCTGGTCGGACCGCAACCCCTTGTTGATCGGGATCCAGCTCTTGCCGGCGTCGTCGGAGCGGAAAGCACCCGCCGCGGAGATCGCGGCGTACAGCCGCTGGTCGTCCCGCGCGTCCACGATGAGGGTGTGCAGGCACAGTCCGCCCGCGCCC
>DATJGA010000165.1:0-3186 GCA_035495395.1 Mycobacteriales bacterium
CGTCGGTGCGCAGCCGGTAGCTCTCGAAGAGGTGCTCGCCGTCGAACAGGCCGAGCACGATGTTGGTGTTGCCGACGTCGACGGTGAGCAGCATCAGAGCAGGTCCATCCCGAGGTCGAGGACCGGGGCGCTGTGCGTGAGCGCCCCGATCGACAGGTAGTCCACGCCGGTCTCGGCCACCGCGCGGGCGCGGTCGAGGGTGAGGCCCCCGGACGCCTCGGTGCGGACGCCGCGCGGACGGCACAACGCGACCGCCTCGCGCATCTGCTCGTCGGTCATGTTGTCGAGCAGCACCAGGTCGGCGCCGGCCTCGACGACCTGCTTCACCTGGTCGACCGTGTCGCACTCGACCTCGACGTCGAGGCCGGGGAACGCCCGCCGTACCGCCTCGAACGCGGCGGTGACCCCACCGGCGGCGAGGACGTGGTTGTCCTTGACCAGCGCGGCGTCCGACAGCGACATCCGGTGGTTCACGCCGCCGCCGACGACGACCGCGGCCTTCTCCAGGGCGCGCAGCCCGGGCGTGGTCTTGCGGGTGTCGCGGATGCGGGCCCCGGTGCCCTCGACCGCCTGCACCCACCGCGCCGTCAGGGTGGCCACCCCGGACAGGTGGCACAGCAGGTTCAGGGCGGACCGCTCGCCGGTGAGCAGCGAGCGGGTGCGCCCGTGCACGCGCAGCACCTGCTCGCCGGCAGCAGCCGGACCGTCGCCCCTCACGAGCTGGTAGTCGAGGGGAGCGTCCGAGGCGACGTCGAGGCAGGCCATCGCCACGGCGATGCCCGCGACGACGCCGGCGGTGCGCGGCACGAAGGCGGCGGTGCCCTCCTGCTCCTCGGGGATGGTGGCGACGCTGGTGACGTCGACACCGCCGCCGAGGTCCTCGGTGAGGGTGCGTCGGGCCAGCTCCTCCACCGCGGCGGGGTCCAGGCCGGCGGAGCGGAGCGCGACGAGGGTCGCGTCGGAGAGCACGGGTCAGGCCTCCACGGGGACGAAGGTGGTGCCGGCGAGCGTCGTGACGAGGTGGCCGCGCCACTGCTCGGCGGGCAGCGGGAAGTCCTCGCGCCAGTGGGTGCCGCGCGTCTCCTCCCGACGGGCCGCAGCGGCGACCAGCGCCGAGGCGACGGCGTGAAGCGAGGTCGCCTCCCACGCGGCGGGGGACGGCGCCGACGTGGGCCGGTCCTCGAGCGAGAGCAGCGCCTTCGCCGTACCGGAGAGGGAGTCGGCGGAGCGGAGCACGCCGGCGCCCTCGGTCATCACGCGGGCGAGCTCGGACCGCACCGCGGGGTCGAGCAGCACGCCCACGGCCGGCTGCGGCACCGGCTCGCCGGGCGCGGTCAGGCCGCGGGCCAGGTCCTCCCCGATGCGCCCGGCGAAGACCAGCCCCTCGAGCAGCGAGTTGGAGGCCAGCCGGTTCGCGCCGTGCACGCCGGTGCAGGCGACCTCGCCGCACGCGTACAGGCCGGGCACCGAGGTGCGGCCGTCGAGGTCGGTGCGGACGCCGCCGCTGGCGTAGTGGGCCGCCGGTGCGACGGGGATGAGGTCGCGGGTCGGGTCGATGCCCTCCTCGCGGAGCCGGGCGACGATGGTCGGGAACCTCTCCTCGACGCCCACGACGCCGCGCGCGTCGAGGTAGACGTGGTCGACCCCCAGCGCGTGCATGCGGCGGGTGATGGCCTTCGCGACGACGTCGCGCGGTGCGAGGTCGGCGAGCGGGTGGTCCTCGGTGGTGATGACCCGGGCGCCCGTGCCGTCGACGAGGAAGGCGCCCTCGCCGCGCACCGCCTCGGAGATCAGCGGCTGCTGCCCGGTGCTGCCCGCGCCGAGCCACAGCGCGGTCGGGTGGAACTGCACGAACTCGAGATCGGTCACCTCGGCACCGGCGCGCAGCGCGAGGGCCACCCCGTCGCCGGTCGAGACCGCCGGGTTCGTGGTGCTGGAGTAGACCTGGCCCATCCCGCCGGTGGCGAGCACGACGGCCTTGGCGCGCACCGCCCCGACGCCGTCCACCGTGCCCTCGCCGAGCACGTGCAGGGTGATGCCCGCCGTACGGCCCTGGTCGTCGCGGAGCAGGTCGAGCACGAGGGCGTGCTCGACGAGCCGGATGCGCGGGTGCCGCCGTACGGCGACGACCAGCGCGCGCGACACCTCGGCCCCCGTGGCATCGCCTCCGGCGTGCACGATGCGGTCGCGGTGGTGCCCGCCCTCCCGCGTGAGCTGGAGCTCGCCCGACGGGTCCCGGTCGAACGCCGCGCCGAGCGCGATGAGCTCCCGCAGCCGGACCGGACCCTCCTCGCAGAGCACGCGCACGGCGGCCGCGTCGCACACGCCGGCGCCCGCCTCGAGGGTGTCGCGCAGGTGCTCCTCGGGGGAGTCGTCGGCGCCCAGCGCCGCGGCGACGCCGCCCTGGGCCCAGCGGGTGGAGCCGTCGTCGACGTGCACCTTCGTGACGACGAGCACGTCGTGCTGCTCGGCGGCGTGCAGGGCGGTCATCAGCCCCGCGACCCCGGACCCGACGACGACGACGTCGGCCTCGACCGTCCAGCCCGGTGCCGGTGCCAGCAGCCGAGAGGCCTGGCTCACCAGACCAGGGTGGGGTCGTCGTCGTAGCTGCCGACGTGGGGGGCGCGCGGGTCGGCGGGGTACCGCAGGTCGCCGCGCTTCAGGCCGGTCTGCGGCAGCGCCTCGGCCGGGTCGTCACCGGTGCCGATCACCTTGTTCTCCGCGTCGACGAAGACGACCTTCGGCTTGCGGGTGCGCGCCTCGGTGTCCTCCATCAGCCCGTAGGCGATGAGGATGACCAGGTCGCCGGGGTGGATGAGCCGGGCGGCGGCTCCGTTGATGCCGATGACGCCGGAGCCGCGCGGGCCGGCGATCGTGTACGTCTCGATCCGGGCGCCGTTGGTCACGTCCACGATGGCGACCTTCTCGCCCTCGTAGAGGTCGGCGGCGTCGAGGAGGTCCTCGTCGACGGTGACGGAGCCGACGTAGTGCAGGTCGGCCTGGGTCACCGTCGCGCGGTGGATCTTCGACGTGAGCATCTGACGGAGCATCAGCTGTCCTTGAGGAGGCGGTTGTCGATGAGACGGGTCGTACCCACCCGGGCGGCGACCACGAGCAGGTCCCCGTCGGGTGCTGCCTCGAAGGTGCGGGAGTCGACCCGCTCGAGGTAGTCGAGGTCCACGCCCG
>DATJGA010000166.1:0-11057 GCA_035495395.1 Mycobacteriales bacterium
CAGGAGGAGGGCAGCGAGCAGCAGACGTGGGGGGCGCACGGGACGTGCTTCGACGCGGGGGGCCACGCCCCCTGCAACGCCGCGCTGCGGGTTACCTCTCGGTGACGGGCACCCAGTCCCGCTGCGCGGGACCCGTGTAGACCTGGCGCGGCCGACCGATCTTCGTCTGCGGGTCGTTGATCATCTCGCGCCACTGCGCGATCCACCCGGGCAGCCGGCCGAGCGCGAACAGCACGGTGAACATCTCGGTCGGGAAGCCCAGGGCCTTGTAGATCACGCCCGTGTAGAAGTCGACGTTCGGATAGAGCTTGCGCTGCACGAAGTAGTCGTCGGCGAGCGCCGCCTCCTCGAGCTGCATCGCGAGGTCGAGCAGCGGGTCCACCACGTCGAGCGAGGCCAGCACGTCCTTGGCGACCTTCTTGACGATGGCCGCCCGCGGGTCCCAGTTCTTGTACACGCGGTGCCCGAAGCCCATCAGCTTGACGCCGGGCTCCTTGTCCTTGACGCGCTGCACGAAGCGGGCGACGTCGCCGCCGTCGGCCTGGATGCCCTCGAGCATCTCCAGCACGGCCTGGTTCGCCCCGCCGTGCAGCGGCCCGAAGAGCGCGGCCACGCCGGCAGAGATGGACACGAACAGGTTGGCGTTGCTCGAGCCCACCATGCGCACCGTCGACGTCGAGCAGTTCTGCTCGTGGTCGGCATGCAGCAGGAAGAGGAGGTTGAGGGCCTTCGACTCGACCGGGTTGACGACGTACTCCTCCGCCGGCACCCCGAACGTCATCCGCAGGAAGTTGTCGACGTACCCGAGGTTGTTGTCGGGGTAGAGGAACGGCTGGCCGATCGACTTCTTGTGCGCGTAGGCGGCGATCGTCGGCATCTTGGCGAGCAGCCGGATCGTGGACTGCTCGACGTGGTCGGGGTCGAACGGGTCGAGGCTGTCCTGGTAGAAGGTCGACAGCGCGCTGACCGCGCTGGACAGCACGGCCATCGGGTGCGCGTCGGTCGGGAAGCCCTGGAAGAAGTCGCGGAAGTCCTCGTGCAGCATCGTGTGCTTGCGGATCTTCAGCTTGAAGCCGGCCAGCTCGCTCTCGCTCGGCAGCTCGCCGTAGATGAGCAGCCAGGCGACCTCGAGGAACGTCGCGTGCTCGGCGAGCTGCTCGATCGGGTACCCGCGGTACCGCAGGATGCCGGCGTCGCCGTCGATGTAGGTGATCGCGCTCTGGCACGAGGCGGTGTTCACGAACCCGGGGTCGATCGTCACCTGACCCGTCGATGCCAGCAGCTTGCTGATGTCCAGACCGTGGGGCGCCTCGCTGCCGCCCACGGTCGGGAGCTCGATCACGCCGCTCGGGGTCTCCAGCTTGGCGTCGCTCACCGGGTGTCCTCCACTCGCCGTCGTGCAGCCATTCTGGACCACGGCGCGACGGGCCCGCGCGTCAGGACAGCAGGGCCCGCGCCCGGGCCCCGAGAGCGGCCAGCCCGAGCTCGTCGCAGGTGGCGGTCGCCTCGTCGACCAGGCGCTCCGCCCGGGTCCGGGCCTCCGCCCCGCCGCGCCGCAGCAGCGCGGTCGCGTGCTCGACCTGCGCGTCCGCGAGCCACGGCAGCGAGCCGGCGGACCGGGCCTGCGCCACGGCGTCCGCGAAGTGCGCGTCGGCGACGTCGTCGGCCTTGGTGAGCGCCGCGAGGACACCCAGCGTCGTGTCGACCGGGCCCATGCAGGTCGAGGCCCAGTCCGCGCACCAGCGCCCGCTGCAGAAGACCAGCTCCGCGTAGAGGCGGCCCGCGGCGCCGACGTCACCGATCAGCGCTGCGCACCGGCCGAGCGCCCACATCGTGCCCGGCCACTCGGCGTTGCGGGGCACGTCGGTGAAGCCGTGCTGCCCGAGGTCGTGCAGCTCCTGGCGCGCGGCGTCGGAGTCGCCCGCCTCGGCCAGGGCGTACGCGGTGAAGCACCGCAGGATCGTGAAGTGCGGGTACTCGTTGCGGAACGCGACGAGCGCCGGCACGAACTGCCCGAGCTCGCTGCGCAGCAGCTGGAACGACAGCAGCTGCCCCCCGACGACGAGGTTGGCGACCTCCGGGTCGCCGCCCTGCTCGAGCGCCAGCGTCATGGCGCGCGCGTTCTCGGCGTCGGCCTCGGCAAAGCGCCCGGCGACCCAGTGCCGACGGGCCCGCGCTGTCGCGGTCCACGCCATCAGCCCGGGTACGGCGAGGCTCGCCGCGACCTGCTCTGCCGCCTCCAGCTCGGGCAGCGCCTCGCCGAAGCGGCCCGCCTCGACGAAGGCCAGCTCGCGCAGCATGTGCCCGAGGTAGGCCGCCTCGAGGTCGCCCAGCTCGACGGCGAGGTCGACGAGCTCCGCGGACTGCTCGATGCGCTCGACGAGGGGGACGTCGGGGCCGACGTGGCCCAGCTCGCGGGCGTGCAGGGCCGGCAGCAGCACGGCCGGCTCCTGGAGCCGGCGCGCCATCGCCACCGCCTCGCCGCACAGCGCCGCGCGGGCCTGCGTCTCCGGCGTGAAGTACAGCTCCTCGGCGAGCCGGGCGAGCAGCCGCACCCGCAGCGGCGTCTCGACGGCCCCGAGGGCGGACAGCGCCTCCTCCAGCAGCGCGATGTGCTGCAGGTCGCAGCGCAGCCCGCGGTGCAGCCCGCCCGCGCCCAGGCCGTAGCCGAGCGCCGCCTCCCCGAGCAGCTCGGCGTCGCCGACGGACCGGGCGTGCCGGGCGGCCTGCAGGAACGCCTGCCGGGCCCCGACGGTGTCGCCGGCGCGGCGCAGCACCTCGCCCAGGTCGACGAGCAGCCCGGCGCGCGCCGAGTGCTGCGCGGGACCGAGCGCCTCGAGGGCCACCCGCACGTCCGCGGCGGCGGTGTCGAGAGTCGTCACGCCGACACCCTGCGCGGGGCGGCGCCCGGATCGCAGTCGGGCGGCCGACAGTTGCGCTCTCGACGGCGGGCCCCACGCGGAGGACACTCGGGCTCGGCGTCGGGGGTGGTCGCCAGCGGGGCGGTGCGCCGGCGCGGGAGGTGCGCATGGCAGGGATCCAGAAGAAGCAGTTCAGCAGTGCCACGGACGTCCGGCCCTTCAAGGCCGACAAGGGCGAGCTGCGCATGATCGACCTCGACGGGCCGGCGGCGGGCAAGGCGACGTTCCAGCCCGGCTGGCGGTGGTCCGAGCACGTGAAGCCGATCGCCGGCACCGACAGCTGCCAGGCGCCCCACCTCGGCTACGTGCTGAGCGGCCAGATGACGATCCGCATGGACGACGGCACCGAGGACACCATCCACACCGGTGACTTCGTCTCGATCGCGCCCGGCCACGACGCGTGGGTCGTCGGCGACGAGCCGTGCGTCATGCTCGACTGGCAGGGGTACGCCGACTACGCCAAGCCGACGGCGGCGACCGCCAAGGCCTGACAGACCTCTCGAGGAGCGGGACCACGGACGGTCCTGCTCCTCGAGCGCTGTTCGCCGACCGTTCACCCGCCCGTCAGCAGGCCCTCCGCCGGGTACGGCGAACACCTCGGCATGAGCCCCCGCTCCCCGCGCCGTCTCGCGCGCCTCGTCCCCGCCCTGCTCCTGCTCGGTCTCGTCGGCGGCACAGGTGCCGCGAGCGCCGGCAAGCCCGCCGTACCGCGGTTCTCGCACGTCGTGTACGTCGTGCTGGAGAACATGAACGCCTCGTCCACCTTCGAGGCCTCGCCCACGCTGAAGGCGCTGCGCACGCAGGGGGTCTACGTCCCCGGGATGTGGGCCGAGGGGCACAACAGCCTGAGCAACTACGAGGCGATGTTCGCGGCCGTCGAGCCGACGACCCAGGGCAAGGCCGACTGCGCGGGGATGCCGTACGGCACCTGCGTCTTCCCGGCCAGCGTGCCGACGATCGCGACCCTGCTCGACGAGAAGCGGCTGGGCTGGCGGGTCTACAGCGAGGGGATGGCGGGGGCGCCGCTGGGCGGCAACTGCCTGCACGCGCCGAGCCGCAGCCTGCCGGACCTCTACCAGGGCCCCGGCGCCAACGGGTACGCGACGCGGCACAACCCGGCGCCGTGGTTCGACTCGGTCCTGAGCAAGGGCACGGGTGAGAGCTACTGCAAGGCGCACAGCGTCGACCTCGCCGAGCTCTGGAAGGACGCCGCGGCCAAGCGGCTGCCGGCGCTGTCCTTCGTCGAGCCGGACACCTGCCACGACGGGCACGACACCCAGTCGCTCGGCGGCTGCACCCTCGATCCCGAGGGCCCGACGTACCCGAGCGGCCTGGGCGCGATCGAGGCGTGGCTGCCGGGCTTCGTCCAGCGGCTGACGACCTCGCCCGGCTGGGACCGCCGCAGCCTGCTGGTCATCACCTTCGACGAGGCGGCCGCGACGGACACCAGCGGGTGCGTCCCGTGCCACGACACCTCCGCGGGCGGCCGCATCGGCACGCTCCTCGTCTCGCCGCTGCTCGCCAAGCCGGGCTCGGTGAGCAGCTGGCAGGGCGACCACTACGGGCTGCTGCGCACGTGGGAGGCCGCGTGGGGGCTGCCCACGCTGAAGAGCCGGGCGGCCGACCCGGCCGCGGCGAAGCTCGTGCACGACGGCGACCCGGGCGTCCGTCCCCTCACGGGCATCTGGAAGCAATAGCGCAGACCATCGGGAAAGCCCGTCACCCGGACGAGTCCGGCTCGTTGGGGTGGTGAGCGCCGCTCGCGGCGCCTCCTCCAGCCAAGGAGTCGCCCGTGCGGTCTGGTCGCGCTGCGGTGCACACCGCCCTGCCGCTGCTGGCGCTCCTCGCGCTCGCGGTGCTCGCAGCCGTGCGACCTGCCCCCGCCGTGCCGCTGGCCGGCGCCGGGCTCGGCTCGGGCATGCCCGTCCTCGAGGGCCGGGTGCTCACCGACGGCCACCCCCAGCCGCTCGTCCTGCGCCCGGTACGGCGGGCACCAGCGGTCGCGGGTCCCGCACCCGTGGCGCGACCGCGACCGGCAGCCCGGCCCGTGCGGCACACCGCGACCCGGCTCCGCGTCGCGGCCCCGGCTCCGCGGCCGGCGGCGACCGCCGTACCGCGGGCGCGGACGGCTCCGGACGCGTACCCGTGGGCGACGGACTCGACGGGCGGCGCCGACCCCTGGGGGTTCACGAAGCGGCAGTGCGTGAGCTACATCGCGTGGCGGCTGTCCGAGGTCGGCCGGCCGCTGGACAACGGCACCCAGCACTGGGGCAGCGCGCTCGACTGGGACGACACCGCCAAGCGCCTCGGGTACCGCGTGAGCGGCTCGCCGGCGGTCGGGGCCGTGGCCCAGTGGAACGCGGGCGAGCACAGCGCCTACTGGAGCGGGGCGTCGTCCTCCTCCGACGGCACGTTCGTCGCGGGGAGCGTCGGTCACGTCGCGTGGGTCACCGCCGTCTACTCCGACGGCTCGGTGCAGGTCGCGCAGTACAACGGCACCGGCGACCGCGCGTACTCGACGATGCGGGTGCGGGCCCCGAGGTACCTCTACCTCTAGCGTGTCGGGCATGGCACGACGTCTCGTCGCGATCGGTGACAGCACCGTCGAGGGGCTCGAGGACCCGCGTCCCGACGGCAGCTACCGGGGCTGGGCCGACCAGCTGGCCGCGCACCTCGCGGTGCGCGAGCCGGGGCTGACGTACGCCAACCTCGCGGTGCGCGGGCGCACGGTGCGGGAGGTGCGCGAGGGGCAGCTGCCGACGGCGCTCGACCTGCGGCCGGACGTCGCCGTCGTCGTCGCGGGCGTCAACGACCTGCTGCGGCCCCGGCTCGACGCCGCAGCGCTCCGCGAGGACCTGCTGCACCTGCACGGGGAGCTCACGGCAGCCGGTGCGCAGACCGTGACCTTCACGATGCCGGACATGGCGCGGGTGGCCCCGATGGCCGTCGCCCTGCGCGGGCGGCTGCGGCTGCTGAACGAGATCACCCTCGAGGCCGGCCGGCGGCACGGGACGCTCGTGGTCGACCTCGCCGCCGAGCCCGTGGCGAGCCATCCCGCGCTGTGGCACACCGACCGGCTCCACGGCAACGCCGAGGGCCACCGCCGGATCGGGCTGGCCCTCGCCGCGGCGCTCGGCTGCGACGTCGAGGACTGGCGCGCCCCCCTGGAGGAGCCGCCGGCGCGCGCCCTCCCCCGCGTGGTGCTGGACGAGCTCGCCTGGGCCAGGGGCCACCTGCTCCCCTGGGCCTGGCGGCACCTGCGCGGCCGCTCGTCCGGCGACGAGCGCGAGTGCAAGCGACCCGTGCTGCTGCCGGTCGAGCCCGCCTGACCCCGTCGCCTCAGGTGGAGGCGGCGGCCGCCAGCGCGAGGCGGTGGTCGAGCAAGTCGTCGATGAGCTCGGCGACGGTCGGGTCGTGACGCCGGGCGCGCACCTGGCTGAGCATCTCGTCGAGCCCGTCGAGCGTCGGGTTGGCGAAGGCCTCCTCGACCAGCGCCTGCAGCGTCTCGTCCATGGTCCCCCCACTGAGTGCGACGACTGACCCACTCAGGGTTACTCCTCCACGTGCCGGATGCGGTGGCGACACGCGAGACACGTTCGGGCGACCTTCGGGGTCACCAGCTGTGCTGGTGCGAGCGGAGCGTCACGTCGCGCATGCGCTCCAGGTGCTGCTGCCCGCAGACGTCGCAGTACAGGTCCTTGGCGGGCTTGCCGCAGTCCGCGCACCGCGTGCGCCGGAACCGCGCCAGGAACCGCCCGCGTCCACTCGTGCGCATGGCGCACCTCCTCAGGGGGTCCTTCCCCTCCCTGGGTACGCCGGGGGCCTCGCCAGGGCCAGAGGCCAAGGTCCCCACCGGCGGGGTGGCGTACGGTCGAGCCGTCGGACTCCCCTGAGATCGGAGCCTTCCCGTGCCCCAGCTCGTCGACTTCGTGAACGTGTCCACCACCGGCCTGGAGTCCTCGCCGGTCGCCCAGGCGCTGGCCGGGCTGCGCGCCAACGAGGCCAGGTACTTCAAGAACAAGTACGACGCCGACTTCGCGGTGTCGTCGGCGGCGGAGGCAGCCGACCTCGTCGACCACGTGGCGCGCGTCCTCAAGGAGGAGCGAGGGATCGTCATCTCCTCCCCGGCGCTGGAGGCGGCAGAGCTGCACGTCGACGGGATCCGCTGGACGCACGTCTTCTACGAGTCCGGGCTCGCCGTCAACGTCCTCTACACGCTGGCCGACGCGGGCAAGCGGGCCGTCGGCTTCAAGCTGTCCGAGGGCATGGAGGTCCCGGAGGAGCTGAGCGGCTTCAAGTTCGCGCGGCAGAAGTCGAAGCTCGCCGGCACCATCCGCGGCTCCTACTTCGTCATCAAGGGCGAGCACTAGACCGGTCAGCCGCGCTTCTCCCGGGCGGCGGGTCGGAGCACGACCCGCACCAGGTCGCCCTCCACGATGCCCTCCGCCGCCCTGACGGCGTCCTTGAGGGGCACGAGGTACCGGCCGTCCCTCGGGAAAAGGGCGGTGCTGAACGCGGTGCCCCCGATGACGACGTGCACCGGCACCTGGCCCCAGTAGATCAGCGAGCGCGCCTCCTCCTTGAGGTCAGCGCTGTCGGACGCGGACATGGCGACGAAGAAGTACGGCGCCGGCCCGCGCCACTCGATCACCTCGCCCTCGAACACCCACTCCACGGGAGCGGCTACACGTTGAAGCGGAACTCGACGACGTCGCCGTCCTGCATGACGTACTCCTTGCCCTCCATGCGGGCCTTGCCGGCGGCCCGCGCCGCGGCCACCGAGCCGAGCTCGACGAGGTCGTCGTACGCGATGACCTCGGCCTTGATGAAGCCGCGCTGGAAGTCGGTGTGGATCACGCCCGCGGCCTCGGGGGCGGTGGCGCCCTTGCGGATCGTCCAGGCCCGCGTCTCCTTCGGCCCGGCCGTGAGGTAGGTCTGCAGGCCGAGGGTGTCGAAGCCGATCCGCGCCAGCTGGTGCAGCCCGGACTCGTCCTGGCCCATCGACTGCAGCAGCTCCAGCGCGTCCTCGTCGGACATCTCCACGAGCTCGGACTCGACCTTGGCGTCGAGGAAGACCGCTTCCGCGGGAGCCACCAGCTCGGCCAGCGAGGCGCGCAGGTCCTTGTCGAGCAGGCCGTCCTCGTCGAGGTTGAACACGTAGAGGAACGGCTTGGCGGTCAGCAGGTGCAGCTCGCGCAGCGGCCCGCGGTCGAGGCCGGCCGCGAACACGGTGGTCCCGCCGTCGAGCACGTCCTGCGCCTTCCGCACCGCCTCGAGCACCGGCACCTGGTCCTTCTTGACCCGCGCCTCCTTCTCCAGCCGGGGCAGCGCCTTCTCGATGGTCTGCAGGTCGGCGAGGATCAGCTCGGTGTTGATCGTCTCGATGTCGTCCTTGGGCGCGACCCGCCCCTCGACGTGCACGACGTCGGAGTCCGTGAACGCCCGGATGACCTGGCAGATCGCGTCGCAGTCGCGGATGTTGGCGAGGAACTTGTTGCCCAGCCCCTGCCCCTCGCTGGCTCCGCGCACGATGCCGGCGATGTCGACGAAGTCGACGGTCGCGGGCAGCACCTTCGCCGAGCCGAAGATCTCGGCGAGCTTCGCCAGCCGGGGGTCGGGCACGCCGACCACCCCGACGTTGGGCTCGATCGTCGCGAACGGGTAGTTCGCCGCGAGCACGTCGTTCTTGGTGAGCGCGTTGAACAGCGTGCTCTTGCCGACGTTGGGCAGGCCGACGATGCCGAGGGAGAGGCTCACGTCCGTCAAGGCTAGTTGTCAGTGCGCTCTGCCAGCCTCGGCGCATGGACCTCGCGCTCGCCGTGCTCGCCGGCCTCGCCCTCGGCTACGCCCTCTCCCTCCCCCGTACGACGGGCCTGCGGGCCCGGCTGCACGCCGCCGAGCTGTCCGCCGCCCAGCAGCGGGCAGGGGACGCGGACCTCGTCCGTGGCCAGCAGGCGCTCGCCTCGCTGGTCGAGCCGCTGGCGCAGCAGCTCGGCCGCGTCGAGGGCCAGATCCACCAGCTCGAGCTCGCGCGCGCCGCCACGACGGCCGAGCTGCGGCAGCAGGTGAGCACCGTCGCGGCCGGCTCCGAGCTGCTCAGCCGGGAGACCCGGGCCCTCGTCGACGCGCTGCGCCGGCCGCAGGCCCGCGGGCGGTGGGGCGAGCTGCACCTGCGCAAGGTGGTCGAGCACGCGGGCATGCTCGACCGCTGCGACTTCCTCGAGCAGGCCTCCTTCACGACCGACGACGGCGTGCTGCGTCCCGACCTCGTGGTGCGGCTGCCCGGCGACGGCTCCGTCCTGGTCGACGCCAAGGTGTCGCTGTCGGCGTTCCTCGAGGCGGCGGAGTCCGACGACGCCGCGCACCGGGGGGAGCGGCTGGCCGCGCACGCCCGCCACCTCCGCCAGCACGTGGACCGGCTGGCCGACAAGCGGTACTGGACCGCCGTACCTCAGACGCCGGACTTCGTCGTGCTGTTCGTGCCGACCGAGGCGATGCTCTCGATGGCCCTCGACGCCGACCCGGACCTGTTCGAGCACGCGATGACCCGCCGGGTCCACCTCGCCACGCCCGTGACGCTGCTGACGATGCTGCGCACCGCCGCCTACTCCTGGCAGCAGCACGACCTCGCCGACAACGCGCACGAGGTCTTCGCGGCCGGCAAGGAGCTGTTCGCCAAGCTCGCGACCTTCGGTGGCCACGTCGACAAGCTCGGCCGGTCACTGGCCTCCGCGGTGGGTCAGTTCAACGCGACGGTCGGGTCGCTGGAGCGCAGCGTGCTGCCCAGCGCGCGGCGGATGTCGGAGCTCGGCCTCGGCGGCGAGGTCCCGCAGCCGCAGCCGGTCGAGGAGCCCGTCCGGCCGGTGTCCGCACCCCACCTCGTCGCGCTGCCCGAGACCGGCTGACCACCGACACGCGCCCGCGCGCGCGGTTCCGCGCACCGTCCGCGGGTACCGTCGGCAGCGTGAGCTGGACGACCCCCACGAGCGAGCAGGCGCCCCACGGGGAGCACCACCTGCACCTGCCCGACGCCGCGCACGTCGTGGCGGACCGGCGCGGCCTCACCGCCACAGGGGCGGTCGCGATCGCGCTGCTGCTGGGGTTCGTCGGCGCGGCGATCGACGTCAAGACCGGTCACGGCCTGCGCATGGTGTTCGCGATCTGCTTCATCAGCGGCAGCGCGCTGGCCGCGGCGATCGTGCACCGCGAGGACCTGCGGGCCGCGGTGATGATCCCGCCCTTCACCTACTGCGCGCTGGCGGTGATCGGCGGGTTCCTCGGCAGCACGACGGTCGCCGGCTCGCGCGTGACGAAGGAGGGCGTGGCGCTGCTCGACGCCCTCGTGCTGCGCGCCCCGGTGCTCTTCATCGCCACCGGCGCGGCGCTGGCGATCGCCGTGGTCAGGAAGCTCCGGCAGCCTTGAGGTCGCGCCGCAGCTCCGGCGGCAGCGCGAACAGCAGGCTCTCCTCGGCGGCGACGACCTCCTCGACGTCGGCGTAGCCGCGCTCGGCCAGCCAGGTCAGCACCTGCTGCACGAGCTCGTCCGGGACGGACGCCCCGCTGGTCACGCCGACGGTGCTCACGCCCTCGAGCCAGGCGGGGTCGATCTCGCCCGCGTCGTCCACCAGGTGGGCGCGGTCCGCGCCCGCGCCGAGGGCGACCTCGACCAGCCGCACGGAGTTGGAGGAGTTGCGCGAGCCCACGACGAGCACGAGCTGGGCCTGCGCCGCGACCTGCTTCACGGCGACCTGCCGGTTCTGCGTGGCGTAGCAGATGTCCGCGCTCGGCGGCCCCTCCAGCAGCGGGAACCGCTCGCGCAGGGCGGCAACGGTGACGTCGGTCTCGTCGACGCTGAGCGTCGTCTGGGACAGGTACGCCACGCGCTCCGGGTCGCGCACGACCACGTCGCCGGCCTCCTTCGCGCCGTCGACGAGGTGGATGTGCTCGGGGGCCTGGCCCGTCGTCCCGATGACCTCCTCGTGGCCCTCGTGGCCGATGAGCACGATGTCGTAGTCCTGGCTCGCGAAGCGGCGCGCCTCGAGGTGCACCTTGGTCACCAGCGGGCACGTCGCGTCGATCGTCTTCAGCGACCGGGCCGCGGCCTCCTCGTGCACAACCGGCGCGACGCCGTGCGCG
>DATJGA010000167.1:0-2604 GCA_035495395.1 Mycobacteriales bacterium
ACCGCGTCACCCGCGAGGTGACCGTGATCCAGACCGAGCACGGCCGCGACGCCGTCGGGGTGTTCGGCGGCGGCGGGCTCACCAACGAGAAGGCCTACCAGCTCGGCAAGTTCGCCCGGGTCGCGCTGCGCACGCCGTACATCGACTCCAACGGCCGCTTCTGCATGTCGTCGGCGGCCGCCGCGGGCAACCGGGCGTTCGGGCTGGACCGCGGGCTGCCGTTCCCGCTCGCGGACCTCGGCGACGCGGACGCGGTGCTGCTGCTGGGGTCGAACGTCGCGGACACCATGCCGCCTCTCGTGCAGCACCTGGCCGGCGTCCGCGCCCGGGGCGGGCTGGTCGTCGTGGACCCGCGGCGCTCCGCCACCGCGGGGCTGGCCGCCGACGGCGCCGGGCTGCACCTGCAGCCGGTGCCCGGCACCGACCTGGTGCTGCTGCTCGGGCTGCTGCACGTGCTGGTCGCCGACGACCGGGTCGACCGCGGCTACCTGGAGGCCCGCACCGAGGGCTGGGCGGCCGTGCGCCGCTCCGTCTCCGAGTGGTGGCCCGCCCGGGTCGCCGACGAGACCGGGGTGCCGGAGCGCACCCTGCGCCAGGCGGCGGGCGTCCTCGCCGGTGCGCGCAACGCCTACGTGCTCACCGGACGCGGCGTCGAGCAGCACACGCACGGCACCGACACCGTCAGCGCGGCGGTCAACCTGGCCCTGGCGCTCGGCCTGCCGGGACGCCCCGGGTCGGGGTACGGCTGCCTCACCGGGCAGGGCAACGGGCAGGGTGGCCGCGAGCACGGGCAGAAGGCCGACCAGCTGCCCGGCTACCGGAGCATCGAGGACCCGGCCGCCCGCGCGCACGTCGCCGGCGTGTGGGGCGTCGACCCGGACACCCTGCCCGGCAAGGGCGTCCCGGCCGTCGAGCTCCTCAAGCGCGAGGGCCTGAGAGCCCTGTTCGTGCACGGCAGCAACCCGGTCGTCAGCGCGCCGGACGCGACCGCCGTCCGCCGGCGGCTGGAGGCGCTCGACCTGCTCGTGGTCTGCGACGTGGTGCCCAGCGAGACCGCGGTGATCGCCGACGTGCTGCTGCCGGTGACCCAGTGGGCCGAGGAGGAGGGCACGATGACCAACCTCGAGGGCCGGGTGCTGCGCCGTCGCCGGGCCGTGGCCCCGCCCGGCGAGGCCCGCGACGAGCTGACCGTGCTGGCCGAGCTCGCGCGGCGCCTCGGCTGCACCGCCCACTTCGGCACCGACGCGCGCGAGGTCTTCGAGGAGCTCGGCCGGGCCAGCAGCGGCGGCGTCGCGGACTACGCCGGCATCGACTACGACCGGCTCGACGCCGGCGAGGCATTGCACTGGCCGTGCCCCGCGGCCGACCACACCGGCACGCCGCGGCTGTTCCTCGACCGCTTCGCGACCCCGTCCGGCCGGGCCCGGATGACCGCCGTCCGACCCGGCCGGCCGGCCGACGACCTGAGGGCCGACGCACCGCTGTTCCTGGTGACCGGCCGGCTCCTCGCGCAGTACCAGTCCGGCGCGCAGACGCGCCGGGTCCCCACCCTGAACCGCTCCGCCGACGGGCCGTTCGTCGAGATGCACCCGCAGCTCGCGAGCCGGCTCGGCGCCGAGGAGGGCGATCTCGTGACCGTCACGTCCAGACGCGGTGCGACCAGCGCACCCGCCCGGGTCAGCCGCGGCATCCGTCCGGACACGGTGTTCATGCCGTTCCACTGGGACGGCTCCGCGAACGTGCTGACCAACGACGCCACCGACCCGGTCTCCGGCATGCCGGACTTCAAGGTGTGCGCGGTCTCGGTGGTGCGCGCATGAGCCGCGAGCGGGTCGTCGTGGTCGGCGCCGGCATGGTCGGCCACCGGCTCGTCGACGAGCTCGTGCGCCGCGACCCGGCCGGCCGGTTCGACGTGCACCTGGTCGGCGCGGAGGACTACGCGCCGTACAACCGGATCCTGCTCTCCGACGTGCTGGCCGGGCGCTGCGACCTGGCCGCGCTCGCGCTGCCGGAGCCCGACCCCGAGCGGGTCTGCTTCCACCGCGGCACCGCGGCGGCGGCCGTCGACCGGGAGGCCGGCGAGGTGCTGCTCGACGACGGGCAGCGGCTGCCCTTCGACCACGTCGTGCTCGCGACCGGGGCGGACGCGTTCGTGCCGCCGATCGCCGGGCTGGCCGACGGGATGCCGCGGCACGCCCACGTGCTGCGCAGCCTCGACGACTGCCGGGACATCGCCGCGCGGGCGCTCAACGCGCGGCACGCGGTCGTGCTCGGCGGGGGAGTGCTCGGCCTGGAGGCGGCCTGCGGGCTGGTCCGCCGGGGCGTGCGGGTGACCCTGCTGCACATCGCCGGGCACCTCGTCGAGACCCAGCTGGACGAGGCGCCGGCCGGCGTCCTGCAGGAGTCGCTGTCCGACCTCGGGGTCGACGTCCGGACCGCGACCGGGATCGCCGAGGTCGTCGACGCGGACGGCGAGCTCTACGCCGTCCGGCTCAGCGACGGGCTGGAGCTGCCCACCGACCTGCTGCTGCTCTCGTGCGGGGTCCGTCCCCGCATCGACCTGGCGCGCGCCGCCGGCCTGCCGGTCGAGCGCGGCGTCGTGGT
>DATJGA010000168.1:0-7752 GCA_035495395.1 Mycobacteriales bacterium
TCTTCGGTCTCGTCCTCGATCTCGTCCCAGCCAGGGTCCACGAACCCCAGCAGGCGTCCGAGCGTCACGTTGCGGATCGTGACGCGCCTGTCGGATGTCTGAATGCGCAGCCACGAAAAGATGAGCAGGCTCTTGTAGCTCAGCTCGATGTCCTGCGACTCCAGGTCGAAGGCTTCGCCCGCGGCCGTTAGGACGATGTGCTCGTCACTCGGGCGCTTGAACACCGCGACCCAGCGCCCAGCGCAGCTATCTGCGAATCCCCAAGAGACGGCTGGTGGCCCGTCGTCGCGGCGGCTTGCGGCTCGACCCCGATGCCAGTCCAAGTCGTAATACCGCTTGTGGACCGCCCAGGCCCGGACCGGGATGACGTGAGTCGTGGCAGCCACGAGCACATTGTGTCGGACTGATGAGTAGCGCCTGTTCTCCGCCGTGAGCCGACAGCGAGGAGCGCCGCTTAGCTGTCGTCGCGGCAGGCGACGTTGGCCGAGGCTATTTCGTCGTTACCTGCTCACCCGGGAATCGCTGGTAGGCGGCGCTACATCACGACATCGAGATGCTCAGGCGATGAGGGGTTGGTTCTGCCGTGCCCAGGGGTCGTGGTCGGTCTGCTCGGGGTCCGGTTCGGGGAGCCAGGGGGTGTGCAGGTCGTGGTGGCCGAGGCTGCCGCGGTGCCAGAGCACGTGGTGCCTGCGGCACAGCAGCGCAAGGTTCTCGACCGACGTCGGGCCGCCGTCGGCCCGGGCGATGAGGTGGTGCACGTCGCAGAACGCGGGGGGTCGGGTACAGCCCTTGGCGAGGCAGTGCCGGTCGCGGGTGCTGACGGCGCGTCGCTGGGCGGGGGTGATCTCGTCGGTGAGGCTGCGCAGCTCGACGACCGCTCCGGTGTCGGTGACCAGGAGCCGGGTGATCCTGGCGTCGCACAGGACGGTGTCGATGCGGGCGCGGGTCTGCGGCCCGGTCCACGCCGCGCTGGCACCGCAGGCGGAGGCGGCGTGCGGGTGCGGATCGGCGGCGAGCTGCGCGGCGAGGCTGGGCTTCGGTGACCGGGTGGCCCACTGCTCGCTGAGGACGTAGCTGAGCTGCGGGCG
The DNA here is from genome assembly GCA_035495395.1 of Mycobacteriales bacterium. Lineage (GTDB taxonomy): Bacteria > Actinomycetota > Actinomycetes > Mycobacteriales > SCTD01 > RYN-111. The sequence goes on from DATJGA010000168.1 coordinate 1,089, forward strand.
CTGCCCACCGGCCTGCGGCAGCTCCATCCACCGCGCTGCGCCGGCGAAGACCTCGACGAGCGCGTCGGCGCGACGCTGCCCGGCGCTGCGCTTGTCGGCCAGGCCCTGCGGGCGCGCCAGCGGCTCCAGGACGGTGAGCACGACCTCGGCGTCCTCGGCGGCGAGCACGAACCGGCCGCGCACGGTGCCGTCCGGTTCGTGGCTGAGCTGCAGGTAGCGCCGCTCGTGGGCGCGGGCCTGCTCCTTGTCGAGCTCGGGCTCGCAGTGGGTGGCGATCAGGTGCCGCACGAACCGGGCGAGTGCTTCGGGGTTGAGCTCGCGGGCGACCTGCACCAGCTGCTCCTGCGAGTCCAGCAGCGCGTCCAGCGGGATCCGGCCGTGCAACCGGCACAGCACCGCGGCCTGCTCCGGCGCCAGCACCCCCGACACGACCGCGTCGGACAGCACCGGCAGCGAGCGCAGGATCCCGGCCCGGCGCACATCACGCCCGGCCTGCGCCCCGGTGACGGTCGCGCTGTCGCGCCACCAGCCCTGCACCGACTGGTACAGCGGCGCGTGCTCGCTCCCCACGTTCGTCTGCACCTGCCCGCCGCCGCGCACGTCCAGCTCCGCCAGCACCTGGTCCAACCGGCCGGTCAGCCGCCCGATCAGCTGCCGCAACCCGTCCGCAGACGCCTGCAGCGCGCCCTGGTCCAGCGCCGACAGGTCGCCGGCGCACAGCGCCTCGACCAGCTGGTCCGGGTCCGTCTGCATGAGGCCACGTTAGTACGCGACTCCGACAATCCCCTTTGTTTGCAGGCGATCTGTGCACAGAAGGATCCCCGAGACGGGCTGCTCAGTTTCCCGTCAGGGAGAAGTGCTGGTAGTCCTTCGGGCGGTGGAAGTCGCCGCCCCACGTCCAGCCCTCGCGCGTGAAGGCCCGCACCGCCGCGGAGCCGCGCAGTAGCATCCCGGGCCGCACCCAGGAGCGGTCGCGGTAGGCGCTGGCGAGCTCGGGCAGCACGAGGTCGTCGCGGACGAACGGGTTCTGGAACGGGTCGAGGTCGATCGCCAGGCCGTAGGCGTGCGCCGAGAAGCGGGTCTGCCCGCGGGCCGCGCGGCACACGAAGGCGGCGGTGTCGTTGCCGTCCCCGGTCGGGGGCGCGGTGAGGTCGGCCGTCGTCGGCAGCCGCATCTCCTCGATCGGGAAGCCCTGGGCGAACAGCGCGCGGAACACCCGCACCACCGAGGGAGCCGCCGACGCCGCCACGACGAGCTCGCCGGTGTGCGCCTTCCCGTCGAAGCCGCGGAACGACAGCGTGAGGTACCGCAGGTCGCGCAGCGGCACGGGGCAGCCGGACCGGTAGCTCTCGCCCATCCGCGTCCGGATGGCGCTGGTGATGCGTCCCGTCGTGGCGTGGAACCGGCCGTCCGCGGGCGGCGGCAGCAGGTCCTTCGTCGGCAACCGCCGTACGCGCAGCACCTGCGGCGTCGGCAGCACCTCGCCGAACCCGTCCGGCCGGAGCGGCAGCGGCGAGGCGCCCACGACCCAGGCCGGAGTCGGGGGTGAGGCGCTGGGCGTGGGGGAGGGCGTGGGCGAGGGGGTCGGCTGCGCGAGCGGCGTCGGGCTCGGGGTGAGGCTCGGCGCGGCCACGGGGGAGCCCTGGCACGCGGCGACCAGGGCCAGGCCCGCGAGAGCGCTGCGTCGGAGCACGTCCTCAGCGTGCCTCACCGGGACGGCAGCGACACCTCGTCGAGCACCCTGCCCTGCCGGTCCAGCGCGACCAGGCGCAGGCCCGTCGCCGTCGCGGACAGCACCACCACGTTGTACGTCGAGCGCAGCACCACGGGTCGGGCCGGCCCGGTGCAGAGGGCTCGGCTGCTCGGGTAGAGCGTGGCGCCCCCGCCGCCGGTGGTGACCAGCGGGAGCCCGTGGCGGTCGACGAAGCGCTCGTAGGAGTGGTTGTGGCCCGACAGCACGAGGTCGACGCCCTGCCCGCCGGTCCGGTCGAGGAGCGGCAGGAAGCGCCGGTCGACCCCGGGGTCGGCGCTGTGGAACGAGCAGGCGGCGGCGGGCTGGTGGAACACGGCCACCCGGAACGGCACCGTCCTCGGCGCGGCGAGCGTCCGGCGCAGCCACGCCAGCTGACCGGCGTCCCCGGTGCGGTTCGCGTCCAGCACGACGAGCTGCACCGGGCCGACGACCGTGGCGTACCAGCGGGCGGGCATCCCGAACCGCGCCATGACGTGGCGCCCGCCGGCGGTGGCCTCGTCGTGGTTGCCCAGGCTCGCCACCAGCCGCGTCCCGCCGGTCAGCAGCGGTGCGAGCACGTGCCGGGCCCACGCGGCCTGGGCGTCCGTGCCGCGCTCGTAGGCGTTGTCGCCCGTCGTCACCACGGCGGCGAACGGGCCGTGCCGGCGCAGGACCTCGACCATCGCCGGGGCCGCCCCCGCGCGGTACCCGAAGTCGCCGAGGACCGCGAGCGCTGCCAGCACCGCCGGAGCCGGCGTGGGGCTCACCACGGGGCTCGGCGAGGTGGACGGGGTCGGTGACGGGGTCGGCGCAGCGACCGGCGTGCTCCGGCACGCGGCCAGGAGCACGGCGCAGAGGAGGGCGGTGCGGGCCGCGCGCATGGCCCCAGCGTGCCACCGGCGAGGGAGAAGATCGCGACTCGCTGGTGGGTGGGCGCACGCAGCCGCAACGGACGAGAGATAGTGGGTGAAGCGCAGACGAACAGGGGTGAGGGAACGGGTGGAGCCGACCGACCAGCCGACGGACACAGGGGACCCGAGCTACTTCCACAAGGTCGTCGACTGCCAGTGGGCCTGTCCGGCCCACACGAACGTGCCCGAGTACATCCGGCTGATCGCCCAGGGCCGGTTCGACGACGCCTACCTGCTCAACCGCGAGTCGAACGTGTTCCCCGGCATCCTGGGGCGCACCTGCGACCGCCCGTGCGAGCCGGCCTGCCGCCGCGAGCGGGTCGACGGCGACCCGGTGGCGATCTGCCGGCTCAAGCGGGTGGCCGCCGACCTGCGCGGCGACGTGAGCGACCGGCTGCCCACCGCGCCGGCGACGAAGAACGGCAAGCGGGTCGCCTGCATCGGCGCCGGCCCGGCCTCGCTCACCGTCGCCAACGACCTGCTGCCCCTCGGGTACGACGTCACCGTCATCGAGCAGTTCGCCAAGCCCGGCGGCCTGATGCGCACGAACATCCCGGCCTTCCGCCTCCCGGCGCAGGTGCTCGACGAGGAGTGCCAGGTCATCCTCGACATGGGCGCCACCGTCCGGTACGGCGAGAAGGTCGACAGCATGCGGGCCGTCCTCGATGAGGGGTTCGACGCCGTCTTCGTCGGCAGCGGCGCCCCGCGCGGCAAGGAGCTCGACCTGCCCGGCCGCTGGGACGAGACCGGCGACACGCACATCCACATCGGCATCGACTGGCTGCAGTCCATCGCCTTCGGCCACATCGAGTCGGTCGGTGAGCAGGTGCTCATCATCGGCGTCGGCAACACCGCGATGGACTGCTGCCGGTCCTCGCGGCGGCTCGGCGGCAAGGACATCAAGGTCATCGCCCGCCGCCCGCGCGGCTTCTTCAAGGCCTCGCCCTGGGAGCTCGACGACGCGGAGGAGGAGGGCGTCGAGATCGTCGTCAACCACGCCCCGACCCGGTTCGTCGTCGAGGACGGCCGGCTCACCGGCGTCGAGTTCGACGTGCTCGAGTGGGACGAGGGGGCGCGGCAGTCGACGAAGACCGGCAGCGTCGTGCTGCCCTGCACCGACGTCATCCTCGCCATCGGCCAGGAGAACGCCTTCCCGTGGATCGAGAAGGACCTCGGCATCGCCTTCGGCGAGTGGGACGTGCCCGTGGTCGACGAGACCACGATGCAGTCGACGCTGCCCGGCGTCTTCTTCGGCGGCGACTCCGCGTTCGGCCCGAAGAACATCATCTGGGCCGTCGAGCACGCGCACCAGGCGGCGATCTCCATCCACCAGCACTGCGAGGGCGTCCCGGTCGAGGACCGCCCGCCGTGGGGCATGAACCTGCTCAGCCAGAAGATGGGGCTGAGCCAGTGGAGCTACGCCAACGACTACAACCCGGCCGGCCGGCAGAAGATGGACCACGTCGAGCTGACCCGGCGGTTCGCGCAGCTCGACGTCGAGGTCGAGCTCGGCTTCACCGTCGAGCAGACCGTGCGCGAGGTGCAGCGCTGCCTCAACTGCGACGTGCAGACGGTGTTCGCGGCGCCGCTGTGCATCGAGTGCGACGCGTGCATCGACGTGTGCCCGGTCGACTGCCTCACGATCACCGCCGACCCGAGCGAGACCAAGGCGCCGCGGGTCAACCCCGACCAGGGGCTGTACGTCTCCGACCCGCTCCCGCAGACGGGGCGGCTCATGGTGAAGGACGAGAACGTGTGCGTGCACTGCGGCCTGTGCGCCGAGCGCTGCCCCACCGCCGCGTGGGACATGCAGAAGTTCGACCTCGTGATCCCGTACGCGAAGAGCCTGCCGCTGGTCGCCATCAACGGGGTCAGCCAGTGAGCGCACCCTCGATCACCCAGGTCAACGACTTCGCCCTCAAGCTCGCCAACGTCAACGGGACCGGCTCGGCCAGCGCCAACAGCCTGCTCATGAAGGCCATCTTCCGGATGGGGGTGCCGGTCTCCGGCAAGAACCTGTTCCCCTCCAACATCCAGGGCCTGCCCACCTGGTACGAGATCCGGGTCAACAAGGACGGGCACACCTCGCGCGCGCTCGACTACGACCTCGTCGTGGCGATGAACGCGCAGACCTACGCCGCCGACATCTCCGAGGTGCGCAGCGGCGGCTACGTCCTCTACGACTCGACCTGGCCGCTGTCCGACGAGCTGGCGCGGCCCGACGTCACCTTCCTCGGCGTACCGCTGACCGCGCTGTGCGCGGACAAGTTCGAGCGGGCCCGCGACCGGCTGCTGCTCAAGAACATCTGCTACGCCGGGGCGCTCGTCGCGCTGCTCGGCATCGACGTCGACGTGGTGCGGACGCTGCTCGACGAGACCTTCGCCGGGAAGGCGAAGCTGCGCGACGCCAACCAGCTCGCGCTCGCCCTCGGCTTCGACTACGCCACCGAGCACCTGCAGGCGCTGCCGTTCCGCGTCGAGCCGATGGACGAGAGCACCGGCAAGATCCTCATCGACGGCAACACCGCCACCGCCCTCGGCTGCCTGTACGCCGGAGCCACCGTGGCGGCCTGGTACCCGATCACGCCCTCGACCTCGGTCATGGACAACTTCGCCTCGCTCTGCAAGCGCTACCGCAGCCACGACGGCGAGAACGACTACCTCATCGTGCAGGCCGAGGACGAGCTGGCCGCGCTCGGCATGGTGGTCGGCGCGAGCTGGAACGGCGCCCGCGCCTTCACCGCGACGAGCGGCCCCGGCATCTCGCTCATGAACGAGCTGCTCGGCTTCGCCTACTACGCCGAGATCCCCGCGGTGATCGTCGACGTGCAGCGCACCGGCCCGTCGACCGGCATGCCGACCCGCACCCAGCAGGCCGACCTGCTGCTGTGCGCGTACGCCTCGCACGGCGACACCAAGCACGTGCTGCTGTTCCCGGCCGACCCGGCGGAGTGCTTCGACTTCGCGGTCAAGGCCTTCGACCTCGCCGAGCGGTTCCAGACCCCGGTCATGGTGCTCACCGACCTCGACATCGGCATGAACGACTGGGTCGTGCCCGAGCTGAAGTGGGACGACTCCTTCCTGCCCGACCGCGGCCGGGTGCTCACCGCCGAGGAGCTGCACGCGCTGCCGCGCTTCAACCGGTACGCCGACGAGGACGCCGAGTTCGTCACCCCGCGCACGCTCCCCGGCTCCGGCGGCGCGTACTTCGTGCGCGGCTCCGGCCACGACAAGCACGGGGCGTACACCGAGGCGCCCGACAAGTACCAGGAGGTCGTCGACCGGCTGGCGCGCAAGCACACCGCCGCCGCGCTGCACGTGCCGGCGCCGGTCGTGCACCGCCGCAAGGGCGCGCGGATCGGCGTCGTCTGCCTCGGCAGCGGCGACCTGGCGGTGCGCGAGGCGGCGGACATGCTGGAGGAGAAGGGCATCGTCGTCGACGTGATGCGGGTGCGCGGCTTCCCGTTCCCGCCCGCCGTGCGCGCCTTCCTCGAGGAGCACGACGTGTGCTTCGTCGTGGAGCAGAACCGTGACGGGCAGCTCCGCTCGCTGCTCACCCTCGAGACCGGCGTCTCCGGGGCCCGGCTGAGGTCGGTGCTCTCCTACGGGGGCTTCCCGCTCAGCGCGCAGACCGTTGTCGACAGCATCTCGGCACAGACAGGGGAGTGACCCGTGCCCTCGATCGCCAAGCCCCTCATCCCGCTCGCACCGGTGCGGCGGAACGACCTCGGCCTGTCGCCCCGTGACTACGAGGGCTCGATGTCGACCCTGTGTGCCGGCTGCGGCCACGACTCGGTCACCGCCGCGCTCGTGCAGGCGCTCTTCGAGCTGAGCATCCCGCCGCACAAGGTGGCGAAGCTGTCGGGCATCGGCTGCTCGTCGAAGACGACGGCGTACTTCGCGGGGGAGTCGCACGGCTTCAACTCGGTGCACGGCCGGATGCCGACGATCGCCACCGGCGCCAACGCCGCGAACCGCGAGCTGCACTACGTCGGCGTCTCCGGTGACGGCGACTCGCTGT
>DATJGA010000169.1:0-7807 GCA_035495395.1 Mycobacteriales bacterium
CTGACCGCCGTACGGGCGGCTTTTGGAGGCAGGGGCGCCTCTCGGGTACTGTGGAGGGCTGTTGTGCGGGGCGCTCGCCTGCCCGCTGACCTCCCGTAGCCGTAGAGAAGAGCAACACGTGCGTACGTACCAGCCCAAGCCGGCTGACGTGACCCGGCAGTGGCACGTCATCGACGCGAGCGACGTCGTCCTGGGCCGCCTCGCGACCCAGGCCGCGACGCTGCTGCGCGGCAAGCACAAGCCGACGTACGCGCCGCACCTGGACACCGGTGACTTCGTCATCGTCATCAACGCCGGCAAGGTCGCGATGACGGGCAACAAGGCCGCGCAGTCCCGCGTGCACCGCCACTCCGGCTACCCGGGCGGCCTCAAGAGCGTCTCGTACGCCGACGTGCTCGCGACCCGCCCTGAGCGGATCATCGAGAAGGCCGTCAAGGGGATGCTGCCGCACAACACGCTGGGCCGTCAGATGCTGTCGAAGCTGAAGGTCTACGCCGGCCCGACCCACCCGCACCAGGCGCAGAGCCCGGTGCCCTTCGAGATCACGCAGGTTGCGCAGTGACTGAGCTCATCCAGACCGTCGGCCGCCGCAAGGAGGCCATCGTCCGCGTGCGCCTCGTGCCGGGCACCGGTCAGTACAAGCTGAACGGCCGCACCCTCGAGGAGTACTTCCCGAACAAGGTGCACCAGCAGGCCATCAACGAGCCCTTCGTCACCCTGGAGAAGGGCGAGCAGTACGACGTCATCGCCCGTCTCAACGGCGGTGGCATCAGCGGTCAGGCCGGCGCGCTGCGCCTGGCCATCGCCCGCGCCCTCATCGAGGTCGACGCCGACGACCGCCCCGCCCTGAAGAAGGAGGGGTTCCTCACCCGCGACCCGCGGGTCAAGGAGCGCAAGAAGTACGGGCTCAAGAAGGCCCGCAAGGCGCCGCAGTACTCGAAGCGCTAGTCCGTCTTCTACCGTCGAGGCGGTTCCGGTTCACCGGAGCCGCCTCGCGGCATGTCTGGAGGTCCTTCCTTGGCCCGGCTGTTCGGCACCGACGGCATCCGGGGGCTCGCCAACGGCGACGTCCTCACGCCGGAGCTGGCCATGCGGCTCGCCGCGGCGGCGGCGCGGCACCTGCTGGCGGAGCCGCTCGAGCACGGCGCCCGGCCGGTCGTCGTCATCGGCCGCGACACCCGGCCGTCCGGGGAGATGCTCGAGGCGGCGGCGTTCGCGGGGTTCACCGCGGTGGGCTGCGACGTGGTGCGGCTCGGGGTCGTCCCGACGCCGGCCGTCGCGTACGAGTGCCAGCGCCGCGGCGTGCTCGGCCTCATGGTCAGCGCGTCGCACAACCCGGTGCACGACAACGGGCTGAAGCTCTTCACGCCGGGCGGGGAGAAGCTCACCGACGCCGACGAGGACGCGATCGAGGCCCTCCTGGGCCGGCCGCTGTCCGGCCGGTCCGGCGTCGACCTCGGCACCGAGGTGACCGAGGGCTACCAGGTGGCGCGGCGGGACCACCTGCCGGCCGAGGCGGACGCGACGTACGTCGAGCACCTGCTCGCGACGGTCGGCCGGCTCGACGGCCTGCACGTCGTGGTCGACGGCGCGCAGGGCGCCGCCTCCTCGGTCGCCCCGCAGGTCTACCGCTCGGCGGGCGCGACGGTGACCGCGCTGCACTGCGAGGGCAACGGCTGGCTCATCAACGACGGCTGCGGTGCCACCCACCCCGAGTCGCTGGCGGCCGCGGTGGTCGAGCACGGCGCCGACCTGGGCATCGCCCACGACGGCGACGCGGACCGGTGCATCGTCGTCGACGCGAGCGGCACGGTGCTCAACGGGGACCAGGTGCTGGGGCTGCTGGCGCTGGCGCGCAAGGAGGCCGGGCTGCCGGCGAGCGACGTGCTCGTCGCGACCGTGATGAGCAACCTCGGCCTGCACCACGCCATGGCCGCCGCGGGGATCCGGGTCGTCACCACCGCGGTGGGCGACCGGTACGTCCTCGAGGAGATGCGCGCCCACGACTTCCGGCTCGGGGGCGAGCAGAGCGGGCACGTCGTGCTGGCCGACCACGCGACCACCGGCGACGGCCTGCTCACCGCGCTGCAGGTCATGGACCGCGTCGCGCGCACCGGGCGCAGCGTCGCCGAGCTCGCGTCCGTGGTGCGGCTGCTCCCGCAGGTGCTGGTGAACGTCCGGGCCGACCGCGCGCGGGCGCAGGCCCCCGACGTGCTGGAGGCCGTGGCGAAGGAGGAGGCGGCGCTCGCGGGCGCCGGCCGGGTGCTGCTGCGCCCGAGCGGCACCGAGGCGCTGGTGCGGGTCATGGTCGAGGCACCGAGCCAGGAAGAGGCCGAAACCGTCGCAAACCGCCTGGCAGGGGTGGTTTCTGCGAAGTAAGTGATCTTGCGCCCAGGGGTTAGGGCCTCCGAGGGAGGGGAGGAGCAAGACGTATCACCCCTCTCCACCTGGCTTCATGCCTGAGAACGAGGTCCCTATGCGCACGTCTTCTCTTCTCGCGTCGTTGGGGGCCATCGCCCTCGCGACGTCTGCACCCACCGCGGGCACCGCCGCGGTGGTCGCTGCGGTGCACCCCTTCGCCCAGCAGGCGCCGGAGAGCGCCTTCACCGCCGCCGGTCCCGGCGTCCTCGGCACCGCGTGCCACCGGCCGGCACCCGACAACCGCGTGTCGACGACGGTCCACTGCTACGGCCCCGACCAGATCCGCTCGTTCTACGGCCTCGGGCCGCTCGCGGGCAGCAACGACGGCGCCGGCCAGACCATCGTGCTCGTCGACTCCTACGGCAGCCCCACCGCGGTCCAGGACGTGCAGTTCTTCGCCCAGACCTTCGGCGGCCCGGCTCCTGACGTGGAGGAGGTGTTCCCGCAGGGACCGGTCGACTACAAGAGCCCGACCGGCAACGGCAGCGGCACCTCCGGCCCGAGCGCCGCGGACGGCTGGGCGGGCGAGGCGAACCTCGACGTCCAGTGGGCGTACGCGATCGCTCCCAAGGCGCACATCGTGCTCGTCGGCGTGCAGCCGGCCGAGACCCAGGGCGTGCAGGGCCTGCCGAACATGATGCGGGCCATCGACTGGGCGATCGCGACCTACCCGGCCGGGTCGGTCTTCTCGATGTCCTTCGGCACCAGCGAGGAGGCCTTCGCAGGCACCTCGGCCGCGCAGCAGTTCGCCCGCTTCGACCAGACCTTCAAGCGCGGCCTGGCCAAGGGCGACACGTTCTTCGCCTCGAGCGGTGACGACGGATCGTCCGGCGTCAGCCGTGCGCACCACCAGACCGCCGCGACGGACCACCCGTCCGTCAGCTACCCCAACGTGTCGCCGTACGTGACGTCGGTGGGCGGGACGCAGGTGCAGGACGGCTGGACCTGGGACCCGCTGGTCGACAAGCCGTTCAACGACGACGGCTCGCGCAACGTCGACTACTGGAACTGGACCGCAGGGGGCAGCTCTGAGGCCGTCTGGAACGAGGGCTGGGGCCCGATCGGCACCGGCGGCGGGCTGTCGTCCGTCTACGGCCGCCCGGCGTACCAGGACTCCGTGGAGGGCGTGGTGGGCAGCCACCGCGGTGTCCCTGACCTGGCCTGGAACGCGGCCGTCAACGGCGGCGTGCTGACCTACATCGGCTACTACCCGAGCATCGAGGGCCCGCCGCGCTGGGGCGTCTTCGGTGGCACCTCGGCGTCGTCCCCGCAGGTCGCCGGCCTGACGGCGATCGCCAACCAGGCCCGCGCTGCGGCGCACAAGGACCCGGTCGGCAACCTCAACGCGCGCATCTACAGCGCGTCGTTCGACCGGTCGGCGGCGTTCAACGACATCGTGCCGCGGACCTACGGGACCACCCCGAGCGGTCACCTGGACAGCAACGCGATGTGGGCCTACACCGCCGACGGCTTCCTCACGCCGGGCGAGTTCGACCTGTACCCGACGACGTCGGGCTACGACCTCACCACCGGGTGGGGCACGCCGGACGCGCCGGGGTACGTCGCGCAGCTGCTCGCCCAGCCGTAGCGCCTCCCTCGCCCTAGGGTCTCGGCCATGAGGAACCTCTCCGTGGCCGAGGCCCGGGCGCGGGCCGCTGCGGTCCGGGTCTCGTCGTACGACGTGGCCCTGGACCTGACGCAGGGGGCGACCGACTTCGGCTCGCGCACGGTCGTCCGCTTCTCCGCGACGGCCGACTCCTTCCTCGAGCTGGACTGCGTCCGCGTGCTCAGTGCGACGCTCGACGGGCGGCCGATCTCCTTGGAGGGCAACCGGTTCGCCCTCACCGGGCTCGGCGGCGAGCACGAGGTCGTCGTCGACGCGGTGTGCGCGTACACCCGCAGCGGTGAGGGGCTGCACCGCTTCGTGGACCCGGCCGACGACCAGGTCTACGTGTACGCGCAGGCCTTCCTCGACGACGCCCAGCGGTTCTACGCGTGCTTCGACCAGCCGGACCTCAAGGCGCGGTTCCGGCTGTCGGTGCGCGCTCCCGAGGGGCACGTGGTGCGCTCGAACACCCGCGGCGAGCTCGTCGACGGCGTGCACGTGTTCGCCGAGACGCTGCCGGTGTCGACGTACCTGCTGACCCTCGCCGCCGGCCCCTGGTACGGCGAGACCCGGGTGCACGACGGGATCGAGCTGGGTGTCTGGTGCCGGGCCTCGATGGCGCCGCACCTGGAGGCCGACGAGCTGCTCGAGATCACGGCCCAGTGCATGGACCAGCAGCAGGCCGACTACGGGTCGCGGTACCCGTTCGGCGACACCTACGACCAGGTCTTCGTGCCCGAGTTCAACTCCGGCGCGATGGAGAACCCGGGGATGGTGACGCTGAACGACGAGTCGTTCCTCTACCGCTCGCGCACGACCGAGGGGAACCGCCGGCTGCGCGCCCAGGTCATCGCGCACGAGATGGCGCACATGTGGTTCGGCGACCTCGTGACCATGCGCTGGTGGGACGGCGTGTGGCTCAACGAGTCGTTCGCGGAGTTCATGGGGCTGCACACCATCGAGGCCACGACGCGCTTCCACGGGGCCTGGGCCGACTTCTGCCTGGGGCGCAAGGCCTGGGGCTACCGCGCGGACCAGCTGCCGACGACGCACCCGGTCGCCGGGCCGGTGGCCGACAGCCGCACGGCGCTGCTCAACTTCGACGGCATCGCCTACGCCAAGGGCGCCTCGGTGCTGCGCCAGCTCGTCGCGTTCGTGGGCGAGGACGTGTTCTTCCGCGGCCTCCGCGCGTACCTGGCCGAGCACGCGTTCGGCAACACCGACCTCGCCGACCTGCTGCGCGCCGTGGAGCAGGCGAGCGGTCGGGAGCTGCAGGAGTGGGCGCGGTCGTGGCTGGAGACCACGGGCCCGTCGACGCTGCGGCCGGCGTGGGAGGACGGCGCGCTCGTCGTGCTGCAGGAGGGACCGCTGCGCGACCACGTGGTCGGCGTGGGGCTCTACGGCGCCGACGGCCGGCTCGTCGAGCGGCGTGAGGTCGAGGTCAGCGGGCCGCGCACCGCGGTGGGCGACGTGCCGGCGGCCGACCTCGTGCTCGTGAACGACGGCGACCTGACCTTCGCGAAGGTGCGCTTCGACGAGCGGTCCCTGCGCACGGTGCTGAGCAGCCTCGGCTCCCTCGAGGACCCGCTCGCCCGGGCGCTGTGCTGGGGCGCGCTGTGGGACGCGACGCGGGACGCCGAGCTGCCCGCCGCGCGCCTCGTCGAGGCCGTGCTGGCCGGTGTCGGCGCCGAGGACGACCCGTCGCTCGTCGAGACCCTGCTCGCGCAGGCCGTGCGCGCGGCGGGGACGTTCGCGCCGGCGGCGGAGCAGGACGACCTGCTGGCGCGGATCGGCGAGGCCTGCTGGGGAGCGGCGGTCGCGCCCGGGAGCGACCTGCAGCTGGTCCGGGTCCGGGCGGCCGTGAGCGGCCTGCTCGACGCCGACCTGGTCACCGGCCTGCTCGACGGCAGCACCGTGCCGGAGGGCCTCGTGGTCGACGCCGAGCTGCGCTGGCACGTGGTCCGACGGCTGGCGGCCCGGGGCCTGCTCGGCGAGGACGCCGTCGCCGAGGAGCTCGCGCGCGACCGGACCGCGAGCGGTCAGCTGCAGGCCGAGGCGGCGCTCGCCTCGCTGCCGGACGCGGACGTCAAGGAGCGCAGCTGGGCCGCGCTGGCCGGCGGCGCGGTGACGACGGCCCAGGCGCGCACCATGGGCGGGGCCTTCTGGCAGCGCGGCCAGGCCGAGCTCGGGGAGCCCTACGTCGACCGCTACCTGTCCGCCGTACCCGGCTTCTGGCGCGACCTGTCGCCGATCCTGGCGCAGTACCTCACGCTGTTCCTGTTCCCCACCACGCTGGTGCGCCCCGACGTGGCGGAGCGGGTGCGGGCGCTGCTCGCCGAGGACCTCCCCGCCGGTGCGCGCCGGGTGCTGCTGGAGCAGCTCGACGACCTCGAGCGCGCGCTCCGGGCCCAGGCGTGTAGGTAGCCTGACCGCATGTGCGGGATCGTGGGGTACGTCGGCGAGCAGGACGCTCTCGAGGTCGTGCTCGGTGGCCTCCGGCGGCTGGAGTACCGCGGCTACGACAGCGCCGGCGTGGCCGTCCTCGGTGCCGACGGGGTGCTGCGCACCGAGCGCAAGGCGGGCAAGCTCGCGAACCTCGAGAAGGAGCTGGCCGAGGAGTCGCTGCCCGGCACGCTCGGCATCGGGCACACCCGCTGGGCCACGCACGGCGCGCCCACCGACCGCAACGCGCACCCGCACCTCGACTGCGCGAACAAGGTGGCGGTCGTGCACAACGGCACGATCGAGAACTTCGAGCAGCTCGTCGTCGGGCTCGACGCGCGCGGCCACGAGCGCCGCTCGGACACCGACACCGAGGTCGTCGCGCACCTCGTCGAGGAGCGGTACGCCGGGGACCTGGCCGCCACGGTCCGCAGCATCTGCAAGGACCTCGAGGGCTCCTTCGTCCTCGTCGTCGCCCACCAGGACGAGCCGGACCTCGTGGTGGCGGCGCGCCGCAACCTGCCGCTGGTCGTGGGCCTCGGCAAGGGTGAGAACTTCCTGGGCTCCGACGTCACCGCCTTCATCGCGCACACCCGGGAGGCGCTCGCCGTCGACCAGGACCAGGTCGTCGAGCTGCGCCGCACGGGCGTGCGCGTCACCGACCTCGACGGGGTCGAGGCGCGGGGCGAGACCTACCACGTCGACTGGGACACCGCCGCCGCCGAGAAGGGCGGCCACGAGTTCTTCATGCTCAAGGAGATCCTCGAGCAGCCCGCCGCGGTGCGGGAGACCCTGGGCGGCCGCCTCACCGCGAACGGCCTGCTGCACCTCGACGAGCTGTCCATGAGCGACGAGGACATCCGCGACATCGAGCAGGTCGTCATCATCGCCTGCGGCTCGTCGTACCACTCGGGTCTGGTGGGCAAGTACGCCATCGAGCGCTGGTGCCGGCTGCCCGTCTACGTCGAGGTGGCGTCGGAGTTCCGGTACCGGGACCCCGTCATCGGGCGCACGACCCTCGTCATCGCGATCAGCCAGAGCGGCGAGACCGCCGACACGCTGGAGGCGCTGCGCCACGCGCGCGCGCAGAAGGCCCGCGTCCTGGCGGTCACGAACACCGTCGGCTCGACGGTCAGCCGGGAGAGCGACGCCGCCTTCTACACGCGCGGCGGGCCCGAGGTGGCCGTCGCCTCGACGAAGGCCGTCATCGCGCAGCTGGCCGCGATGTACGTCGTCGGCCTCTACCTCGCGCAGGTCCGCGGGACCCGCGACCCGGACGAGGTGCGCGCCCACCTGCGCGACCTGCAGCAGATCCCCGACCTGGTGTCGGAGGTCCTC
>DATJGA010000170.1:0-7888 GCA_035495395.1 Mycobacteriales bacterium
GACGATCGAGCCGGGCAGCTTCGGCTGGCACAACGCCTACCTGCTGGGCCTGTGCGGCCTCGGTGCCGTCGCGGCGCTGCTCACCACCCCGGGGCGCAGGCGACCGCTGCTCGCCGCGGGCGCGCTGCTGCTGGCCGGGACCGTCGTGGCCGGCGCGCTGGCGCTGCCGTGACCGCCCTGCAGCTGCCGCCGTTGCGCGCCGCGCTGCGGCACCCGTCGGTGCGGGCGCTGGTCGTGCTCAGCCTGGTCGGCCCCGCGTGGGTGGCGTGGCTCGGCAAGGACGACGACGGCGTGATCCGGCTGCGGGTGCTGGGCATGGCGCTCGTCGTGGCGGCGGCGCTGAGCTGGGACGACCGCGTCCACGCGCTCACCGCGGCGGCGCCCGTCGGGCTCCCCGCGGTGCGTCGGGGACGGGTGCTCGTCGCCGGCCTCCTCGCGCTGGTGGGCTTCGGCGCGGGGTGCCTCGCCGCACCCGGTGCCGAGCCGCTGCACGTGCCCGCGCTCGCTCTGCAGTCGGTGGCGCTGGGTGCGCTGCTGATGGCCCTGGTCGCCTGGTTCGGCAGGGACGGGGAACCGGTGCTCGTCGTGCCGCTCCCCGCGCTGCTGCTGAGCCTGGCCGTGCTGGTCAAGCTCCCGAAGCCGCTGACCTTCCTGCACGCCGCGCCGGGCAGCCCCGCGTGGCCGGACGAGCGGCTGCGCTGGCTCGGGCTGCTGGTGACGGCCGTGCTCGCGGTCGCCGTCCTCGGCCGGGACCCCGCCGCGCGCCGTGCCCGCCTGCCGCGCCCGGGCGACTGAGCGGGGGTGCCGGCCGCCGTACCGGGGAAGACTTCCCGCATGGATGTCGAGAAGGTGCTCCTCACGGGTCTGGACAGGTTCGACGGCGTGCTGCAGGAGGTGAGGGCCGACGACTGGGACCGGCCGAGCACGTGCGCGCAGTGGACGGCGCGCGAGCTGGTCGGTCACGTCCTGTTCGTCACCGGCAACGCGTCGACCCTGCTCCGCGGCGGAGCCCCGGACTACGGGGCGCAGGTCGACCTCGCGGCCACGGCGGGGGACGACCCCGTCGCCGCGTTCCGCCGGCTGGAGCCGGAGGCGCGGGAGGCGCTGCGCGACGCCGACCTGGACGCGGTCATGGAGACGCCGATGGGCCCGATGCCGGTGCGCAAGCGGCTCGCGTTCCCCGCGATGGACCTGCACCTGCACGCCTGGGACCTCGGCCGCACCTTCGGCGTCGACGTCGAGCTGCCGGAGGAGATCGCGCGGTTCGTGCACGAGGCGATCGACCCGATGCCCGACGAGCAGGTGCGCAGCGAGGGCGTCTTCGGCCCGGAGGTCGCTGCTCCGGACGACGCGACGCCCACGGAGCGGCTCATGGCCTGGACCGGCCGAGAGGTCCGCTGACCGCTACCTCTGCTTGGCGTAGTAGATGTCGCTGTTGAGGCCCTCTGCGCCGAGGTCCTCGTTGAGCGAGGTCCAGACGACGTTGAGCTTGTTGTCGGGGCCGAACGCGATCTCGAAGAAGTCGCCGAGCGGGGAGCCGAAGGTCTTGCTCGCGATCCGCGCGCTGCTCACCTTGGCCGCGGCGAAGGGCCGGCCCGGCTTGGCGGTGGCCGCCCAGACGTACCAGTCCTCGCTCCTCGTGGCGCGGAAGTAGTAGGCGATGCCGACGGTCCCGTCGTTCGCGACGTCGATCCAGCTGTAGCGGATCATGCCCTTGCGGGGCGTGACGTCCTTGGCGGTCCAGGAGCGGCCCTTGTTCGTCGACGTGTACAGCCACAGCCGCGACTCGACCGGGTCGTCACCGGTCTGCGGGACCGGCATGCCGCCGAACTCCACGGCCGGCACCGAGCGCGAGTGGTTGTACAGCGCGTAGAGCGTGCCGTCCTTGCCGATCGCCACCGACGGGTACGTCGAGATCTTGTCGTGGGCGTCGTAGGACCCCATGCGGGAGCGCGTCCAGGTCTTGCCGTCGTCGTGGCTGGAGTACGCCCAGAGGGTGCCCTTCTC
The DNA here is from genome assembly GCA_035495395.1 of Mycobacteriales bacterium. Taxonomy (GTDB): domain Bacteria; phylum Actinomycetota; class Actinomycetes; order Mycobacteriales; family SCTD01; genus RYN-111. The sequence continues at coordinate 2,008 of DATJGA010000170.1, forward strand.
GAAGCCCGGGTCCCCCGCGGTCTCCTGGACGTCGTTCGCCCCGCCGTCGTTGGTGCACACCACGTACAGGTCCTTGGAGCCCTTGCGGTGGTCGGCGGCCGGCCGGCACCAGCCCGAGTCGTTGAGCGTGACGCCCAGCGGGTCGAACGTCGTGCCGTGGTCGTAGGACATGTAGACCGTGTACCGGCCCGGGCCGTAGGCGTCGCCGTCGCCGCGCACGCCCGCGGGGTAGGTGACCTTGTCGCCCTGGTTGCCGATGTACATGACGACGCCGTCGCCGTGCGCCGTGATCCAGGGGCGGTCGTCGACCGGCTCGCCGAACGGACCGACCGGGCGGGTGTGCTCGAGCACCACCTGGCCGTTGCCGGTGGCCTTGTAGCGGCTGAAGGAGTTGTCGGTGACGTTCGTGTCCACGAAGTACATGTGACCGGTCTCGTCGTGCGCGACCTCGCCCTCGTCGCCGAACTCTGCGTTCTGCTCCTGCAGCGGGGTCAGACCCGGCATGTCCGAGAACGTCTTGCCGTCCTTGGACGTCCACAGCCACGACTGGCTGCGCAGGCCGGTCGCCGCGCGCGCGTCCGGCGACACGACGAGCGTGTGGTTCTGCTTGTGCGCCGTGACGTACACGTTGTTGAAGCGGTCGACCGTGACGCTCGGCTCGTAGCCGCCGGCGTACTTGTCGGTGGTCAGCAGCACCGGCGCGTTGAACGCGGGCGCCTTGCCGGCGCTCGGTGCGGCCAGGGCGACCGCCGCGCTGGTCGCGAGGACGGCGGAGCAGGACAGGGCGAGGACGGTACGGCGCATGCTGAGTGCTTCGCCGTACCGCCCTCGTCACCTGCTAGAAGGCGGCCTCGTCGAGCTCCATGAGCGAGTTGTCGACGGCCTGCGCGATGGCGAGCGAGGAGCTCAGCGCGGGGAACACGTTGGCGGCGAACCACTTCGCGGCCGCGACCTTGCCCTCGTAGAACGGCTTGTCGCGGTCGGACGCGGACGGCAGCGCGGTCTGGGCGACCTCCGCCTGGCGCAGCAGCAGCCAGCCGACGACCAGGTCGCCGAGCGCCATGAGCGCGCGGGTGGTGTTCTGGCCGACCTTGTAGATGTTCTTCGGGTCCTCGACCGAGGCCATGAGCTCGTTGACGTTGTGGCCGATGATCGCCTGCACGTCCTCGACGGCCTGCGCGAGCAGCTCGCGCTCCTTGTCCAGGTCGTTGCCCGTCGACTTCGCGAACTCGGTGATCTCGCCGGCGAGCTTGCCGAGCGCCTGGCCCTGGTCGCGCACGATCTTGCGGAAGAACAGGTCCATGCCCTGGATCGTCGTGGTGCCCTCGTAGAGGGTGTCGATCTTCGCGTCACGGATGTACTGCTCGATGGGGTAGTCCTGCGTGAAGCCCGACCCGCCGAAGACCTGCAGCGAGGTCGCGAGCAGCTCGTAGGCCTTCTCCGACCCGTAGCCCTTGACGATGGGCAGCAGCAGGTCGTTGAGGCGCACGAGCAGGTCGTCGGGCTTGCCGGCGTCGTGGGCCGAGATCTCGACCTCGTCCTGGATCGTGGCCGTGTAGAGGACGAGCGCGCGCATGCCCTCGGCCCAGGCCTTCTGGCGCATGAGCATCACCCGGACGTCGGGGTGGTGCGTGATGGTCACGCGCGGCGCGGCCTTGTCGGTCATCTGCGTGAGGTCGGCGCCCTGCACGCGGATCTTGGCGTACTCGAGGGCGTTGAGGTAGCCGGTCGACAGCGTCGCGATGGCCTTGGTGCCGACCATCATCCGCGCGTACTCGATGACCTGGAACATCTGCGCGATGCCGTCGTGCACGCCGCCGACGAGGGTGCCGATCGCGGGGTGCTTCTCGCCGAAGGTGACCTCGCAGGTCGAGGACACCTTCAGGCCCATCTTGTGCTCGATGTTGGTGACGTAGACGCCGTTGCGCTCGCCGACGGTGCCGGTCTCGAGGTCGACGTGGAACTTCGGGACGAGGAACAGCGACAGGCCCTTGGTGCCCGGCCCGCCGTGGCCCTCGACGCCGACCGGGCGGGCGAGGACGAGGTGGAAGATGTTCTCGGGCCAGTCCCAGTCGGCGCTGGTGATGAAGCGCTTCACGCCCTCGATGTGCCAGGTGCCGTCGGGCTGCTGGTGCGCGGTCGCGCGGCCGGCGCCGACGTCGGAGCCGGCGTCCGGCTCGGTGAGCACCATGGTGGCGCCCCAGCCGCGCTCGATCGCCAGCTCGGCGAAGCGCTTCTGCTCCTCGGTCCCGTTGTTGTGCAGGATCTGCGCGAACGCGGGACCGGCGGAGTACATGTAGATCGCGGGGTTGGAGCCGAGGATCATCTCCGACACGGCCCACACGAGCGAGGGCGGGGCGCCGATGCCGCCGAGCGCCTCCGCGAGCGGGAACTTGTCCCACCCGCCCTCGTGGTAGGTCTCGTAGCTCTTGATGAACGACGGCGGCAGCGTCACCGCGCCGGTCTCCTTGTCGAACTCCGGCGGGAACCGGTCGCCGTCCACGAAGCTCGCGGCGAGGTCGTTCGTGCAGAGCCGCTCGACCTCCTTGAGGATGTCGCGCGAGGAGTCCTTGTCCAGGTTGCTGAACGGCCCCTGGCCGAGGTTCTTGTCGGCACCGAACACCTCGTAGAGGTTGAACTCGATGTCGCGCAGGTTGCTCTTGTAGTGACCCATGCCGAGGGGCTCCCTGAACACGTGAGGACCCGGCGCCTACTCGCCGGTAACAGCAGGATGCTACCCATCGGTAACTTTTTCAAGCCCCCGTACGGCGGTCACGCGCGCGCTTGCGGGACCAGCACGCCCTCCTCCTGTTAGCGTCCGCGTCGTGCCCGACGACGACACGTCTCCCTCCCCGCCCCCGGTGAGCCTGGCCGAGCGACTGGCGGTGCTCCGCACCGAGGTCGACGAGCCGGCCCCGGCCAAGCGGGTCCCGGCCGCGAAGGCGGCAGCGAAGAAGTCCCCCGCCACGAAGGCCCCGGCGAAGAAGTCCGCCGCCACGAAGGCACCTGCCCAGAAGGCGCAGCCTGCAGCGGCGAAGGCGCCGGCCAAGAAGGCCCCGGAGAAGCAGGCCCCGGAGAAGCAGGCCCCGGAGAAGAAGTCCCCCGCCGCGAAGGCGCCGGCGCAGAAGGTGCCCGCCACGAAGGTCGCTGCGAAGAAGGCTCCCGCGAAGACGGCCGGTGTCACTCCCGCAACGCAGGCGGTCGCCGCGCCTGCTGCCGTGGCGGCCCGCAAGCCCCCGCCGCCCCCTCCGCCCCCGCCGCCGCCGACGCAGGCCGTGGAGCTGCCCAGGACGGTCGAGGCGCTGCCGGCCCGGGGCAACCCGGCCTGGGTGGGGGTGCTGCTGACGCTCACCGCGCTGCTGCTGGCCGCTGCGGCGGGCCTCGGCGCCGCCGCCTTCGTCGCCTCCGGGGACGACCCGAAGCGCTCGACCGAGGTGCTCGCCGGCGTGCTGACGGGTGGCGGCGTGGTGCTGCTGGCCCTCGTCGTCCTGGTCGGTTCGCGACGGTCGCGACGCTGAGCGCGAGGTTTTCGCGACTGCCCCGTTGACCAGAACACGAAGGCTCGCGCGTCCCTGCTGGGTGGGACCTGCGAGCCTTCGTTCTTCTCTGCTGGAGCGGGCGACGGGAATCGAACCCGCACTGTCAGCTTGGGAAGCTGATGTTCTACCATTGAACTACGCCCGCGGGACGCGAGCAGTCTAGGGCACCCACGTAGGCTGCGACCGTGAGCCTCCACGACGCCGCCCGGGTCACCGTCCTGCTCGCCGACTACGTCGCGGTCGACGCGTCGGGCAAGCTCACGGCGGTCGGTGCCGCGTTCACGATCGCGCCGCTGCAGGAGAACGGCTCGACGACGCCGATGCACGTCGCGGTCCTCGTCGACGTCCCCGGTGACGCCGCCGGCCAGGAGTTCTCGCTCGGCATGAGCCTGGTGGACGACGAGAGCGGCCAGCCCGTCGTCGTACCCGGTCCGTCGGGGCAGCTCGAGCCGCTGCGGATCGCCCAGCTCATGCGGGCGCAGACGCCCACGGTGCCGGGGATGGCCGTCCCGGCACGCGTGCCGTGCCGCGTGCAGATGGTGCTCGGCTTCCCGCAGGGCCTGCCGCTGGAGGCCGGTCGCACCTACCGCTGGGCGGTCGAGCTCGACGGCAGCCCGCGGCCGGAGTGGAGCACCGTGTTCCACGTGCCGGCACCGGCGCCGGGACCGGTCTTCGGCGGGCCGATGGGTCCCGCCGGCATCCCGAGCTTCCCGCCCCCGAACCTCTAGGCTCCTGCCGTGCTGCTCTCGGACCGCGACCTGCGCAAGGCACTCGACGACGGCCGGCTCGGCCTCGACCCGTTCGACCCGGCGATGGTGCAGCCGAGCAGCATCGACGTGCGGCTCGACCGGTACTTCCGCGTCTTCGCGAACCACCGGTACACCCACATCGACCCGGCTGCGCAGCAGGACGACCTCACCGAGCTCGTCGAGCCCAAGGGCGACGAGCCGTTCATCCTGCACCCCGGTGAGTTCGTGCTCGGCTCGACGCTGGAGGTCATCAGCCTCGGCGACGACCTCGCGAGCCGGCTCGAGGGGAAGAGCTCGCTGGGCCGGCTCGGCCTGCTCACGCACTCGACCGCGGGCTTCATCGACCCGGGCTTCAGCGGGCACGTCACCCTGGAGCTGAGCAACGTCGCGAACCTGCCGATCAAGCTCTACCCGGGGATGAAGATCGGCCAGATCTGCGTGATCCAGCTGTCCAGCCCGAGCGAGCACCCGTACGGCAGCTCCGTGTACGGCTCGCGGTACCAGGACCAGCGGGGGCCGACGCCCAGCCGGTCGTACCTGCGCTTCACCCGGGCCGACACCGAGTAGCTCGTCGTCCCCTCGCGTCCCGTTTGGGGTGGTTCGGCCGGTACGGACCTCAACTAGGCTTTCCCCTGCGCCGATTCGTCCTGGGGTGCCCGGTATTTGGTAGCCGAGCGCGACGAATCTGCTCCTCGGCCGTTAGTGGTGAGGGAGTCGGACGGGGGAGGGTAGAGCGTTGTCTGTGATGGAGCCGGCAGTTGCTCGCTTCGACACGCCCGATCTTGCCGCCCTCGAGCAGTCCTTCGCCGCCGAGCCGCGCTCGACCTGGCTCGCGGCGTACCGGCGCTCGCTCGTGGCCCTCGACGCCGCCATCCTGCTCATCGCCGGCGTGCTCGGCGTCCTGGTGAGGTTCGGTGTCGGCGCGTTCGGCCAGGAGGTCCGCGGGGTCAGCTACCTCGCGGGCAGCGTGCTGCTCGTCCCGGCCTGGCTCGCCGTGCTGTCCCTGTCCCGCTGCTACGAGGAGCGCTTCCTCGGCAACGGCACGGAGGAGTACCGCCGGGTCGCCGACGCGTCGTTCCGCGTGACGGCGCTCATCGTGTTCGTGCTCTTCATGAGCAAGACCGACGTCTCGCGAGGGTTCCTCGCCGTCGCGCTGCCCGTCGGCCTCGTCGGTGTCGTCGCAGGCAGGTACGGCGCACGGCTGGTGCTGCAGCGCAAGCGCCGGCGTGGCCAGTGCATGCACAAGGTCGTCGTCGTCGGGCCCGCGGCGCAGGCCCTGGAGATGACGACGCACCTTCAGTCGCAGCCGCTGACCGGACTGCAGGTCGTCGGTGCCTGTGTCGCCGGCGACACCCGCCGGTACCGCGACGCCACGCTGGTGCCGGTGCTCGGCTCGCTCGTCGACGTCATCCCGGTCCTCGAGCGGCTCGGCGCGGACAGCGTCGTCATCGCGAAGGGCCCCGGCATCACGACCGAGGACCTGCGGCACCTGTCGTACGAGCTGGAGGGCACCGGCATCGACCTGCTCGTGTCGCCGCGGCTCACCAACGTCATGGGCTCCCGCATCTCCTGGCGCCCGATCCCCGGCCTGCC
>DATJGA010000171.1:0-3983 GCA_035495395.1 Mycobacteriales bacterium
CGGGTGGAGCAGACCTCGCCGTACAGCTGATAGGGCGCGGTGGGTGGCGAGTAGGGGCCGTAGACGTAGGCCGCCGGGCACAGCGTCGTGGCGTCCTCCGCCTTGCCGGTGACGTTGCAGCTGGGGTCCTGCGGCAGGTAGACCCCGTTGTCGTTGCGGGTGATCCGGCCGGCGGCGTAGGGCTTGCCCGCCGGCTGGCCGCCCTCGACGGACGTGGCGTCCCCGCTCGTCGTGGGGTCGTGCAGCAGCACCTGGCTCACGGATCCCTGCCCGGACTGCGCGCGCAGGTGCGTGCCTCCGCTGGACGTGACGGCGCCGACGGTGTTCTGCGTGCCGCTGTCCTCGCCGGCCGGGCCGGGGACGAGCTGGGTCACGGCCGGCTGCTCCGGGGCGGGCTGCTCGACCAGCGACTGCGTCCCGCTGCCGCCGAGCACGGCGAGCACCGCGACGAGCGCCGTGCCGACCGTCGCGGAGGAGAGACCGGCGCTCCGGTACCGGCGGCCGCGGGCGTCGGCCATCGCCAGCCGCAGCCCGTCCACGGGCGGCGCGACGTAGGGGTGCTCGGTCATCAGCCCGTCCTCTCGCTGGCGAGGACGGCGTCGGACAGCAGCGCGCGCGCCTCGTGCAGCCGTCGCTTCACCGTGCCGACCGGGCGGCGCAGCGCGGCGGCGACCTCGGCGACGGGGAGGTCGGCGTAGTAGTGGAGCAGCACCGCCTCGCGCAGGTGCCCGGGGAGCCGCTCGACGAGGTCGCGCAGCGAGGTGTCGGGAGCCGGCCGTCCGTGCAGCGACGTGATGCCCAGGCTGGTGACGGCGGAGCGCTCGCGGCCGCCCTGCCGCCAGTGGTGCTTGCAGAGGTTGGTGCCCACGACGTAGACGAACCCGCGCGGCTCCTGCACCTTGCGCCAGCGCGCGAACAGCCGGGTGAAGGCCTCCTGCGTCGCCTCGCGGGCCACCTCCGGGTCGCCGGTGAGCGACGTGAGGTACCCGGCGAGCCTGGGGAACTCGGTCGCGTACAGCGCCGCGAAGTCCTGCTGCGTCGCGGCGCTGACGCCGGGCAGGGACGGCAGCGCCTCGTCGACGGTGGCGGCGCTGCCGCCGTACCCGTCGAGAGCCAGGCTGGGAACCAGCTCCACGTCCACCCCTTCGCGGTCTCTGCTGGGGAGAGCCCGCACCTGCCCACAAGGTTCGCACGAAATGTGGCGAACCGGACAGGGCCCTTCGGGCTCTCCCTTGCACCCAGCCCAGGAGGTCCCCGTGCGCCGCACCCTCGCCCTGTCCGTCCTCGCCGCCCTGGCGGCCGCGCCGCTCGCCTCCGCAGCGCCCACCGCCGGGCCCGAGCAGGGGTCCGCGACCCAGTTCCGGCTCACGACGCGCGCCGGCGACTACACGGTCAGCCTGCTCGCCAGCACCCCCGCGGCCGGGGGCGCCCCGACCCTGCGGGTGCGGGTGCTGTCCGCGGCCGGCGACGCGACGCGCTTCGCCGGACAGCTGCCCGCCTCGGCGCTGGTCACCCAGGGCGGCGCGACCCGGCTCACGACCCGCCTCGGCAGCACGCCGCTCACCGTCGTCTTCCGGCCGCAGACGCCGGTGCTGACGGTCAGCTTCGGCAACGTGGACTCCGACGCCGGCGTCGCCGAGGGCTGGGCGATCGCGGGCAACGGCGGCACCGCCGACGTCACGCTCGGCGGGGTGCGCTGCACGGTCACCCTCATGGCGACCGGCACCGCCACCGTCGTCGACAGCGACGGCTACGGCGCGCCGCTGGGCACGCGGTTCCCGGTGCCCCTCAAGGGGTCGCGGTGCGGCGACCTGCCGAGCGGCTCGCTGCTGCCCTGACCGCTACAGCGCGGTGTGCCACCGCCGCTGCCGTACGGCGGACCCGTCGGCCTCGAGGGTGCGGCCCGCGACGTCGGGGCCCCAGCCGGCCGAGGTGAGGAACCCCGCGACGACGGCGTCGGACTCGAAGACCCAGGTGACCGCCTGCGCCACCGCCTCCTCGCGCCACAGGTCCACGGCAGCGGCGACCAGCCGCGAGCCGTGCCCGCGCCGGCCCCACCGCGGCTCCACGAGCAGCGCGGTGAGCTCCGCCGCCGGCGCGTCCAGGTCCTCGTCGGGCGCCGGCTCGCAGGCCGCGAAGCCGACGACCTCCTGCCCGTCCAGCGCCACCAGCACGCGGTGGTGCGGCGAGGGCGGCGCCCCGACCGCCTGCTCCCACGCGGCCGTCACGTCGGCGACGTCGAGGGCGAGGGCCCCGGCGGGGAGGACGTCGGCGTACGCGGCCTGCCAGGTCGCCAGCTGCACGCGGGCGACGTCGGCCGCGTCGGAGGGCCGAGCCGGTCGCACGCTGACGTCTGCCACCCGGTCAGGCTAGGACGTACCGCACCTCGGTCAGCTCGACGCCGAAGGTGATCTGCTTGGTGCGGTCCGGCCGGAACCCGTGCCGCTCGTAGAACCCCCGGGCGCGGGTGTTGCCCTCGAGCACCCACAGCGAGCTGAACGGCTGCACGGTCTGCCAGAGCAGCAGCCCGGTGCCGGTGCCCCAGTGCGAGGGCAGCACGTACAGCGCGTACAGCTCGCGCTCGCCCTCGCGGTCCTCGTCCCGGCACGGCCCGGCCACCGCCATGCCGACGACGGTGCCGGCGTCCCAGGCCCCGACGGTCTGCGCCGACCCCTCGTCGTACCGGGCCTGGACCTTGGCGAGCACCTCGTCGGTGAGGGTGAGCTCGTCGAGGTACTCGTCGGGGACGACGCCCCGGTACGCCCGCCTCCAGGTGGCGATGCGCGCCTCGTGGAGCGCCCGGAGCTCGTCCCGACGGGCGGCGCGGACCTCCATGCCGTCAGCATGCCCTGGTTGGATGACAGCGTGGAGCAGCTCTCGTCCGGCCAGGCGCGCCGCGTGGCGCTGGCGGCCCAGGGCTTCACCGACCCGCTGCCCACCGGGCGGGTCACCGCGCGGCACCTGCACCGGGTGCTCGGTCGCACCCAGGTGCTGCAGATCGACAGCGTGAACGTCTTCGTGCGCGCCCACCACATGCCCGTCTACTCGCGGCTCGGGCCCTGGCCGACCGAGCTGCTCGACGACGTGGCGTTCCGGCGGCACGAGCTGTTCGAGTACTGGGCGCACATGGCCTCCTACGTGCCGGTCGGCCTGCATCCCCTGCTGCGCTGGCGGATGGCCCGCGTGGAGGCGCTCGAGGAGGGCTGGGGCGGTCTGCTGCGGCTCACCAAGGAGCGCCCCGACTTCGTCGAGCAGGTGCGCAAGCGGGTCGAGGCCGAGGGCCCGGTGTCCGCCGGCCAGCTGCGCGAGGAGACCCGCTCGCTCGGCCCCTGGTGGGGCTGGGACGACGTGAAGATGGCGCTGGAGTACCTGTTCTGGTCGGGCAAGGTGCTCGTCTCGCGCCGGACCAACGGCTTCGAGCGGCTGTACGACGTGCCCGAGCGCGTCCTGCCGGCAGCCGTCCTCGCGCTGCCGACGCCGAGCCCCGCGGACGCGCAGCGCGAGCTGGTCCGGCTCTCCGCGCGCTCGCTCGGCGTCGCGACGGAGCGCGACCTGCGCGACTACTTCCGGCTCACCCCGCAGGACGGCCGGGCCGCGGTCGCGGCGCTCGTCGAGGAGGGCGCGCTGACCGCCGTACGGGTCGAGGGGTGGCGCGACGTCGCCTACCTGCACCCGGACGCCGCCGTGCCCCGCTGGGTACGGCGGACGGCGCTGCTGTCGCCGTTCGACCCGCTCGTGTGGGAGCGGGCGCGCACGCTGCGGCTGTTCGGGGTCGACTACCGCATCGAGATCTACACGCCGGCGCACAAGCGGGTGCACGGCTACTACTGCCTGCTGCTGCTCCACGACGGGGAGATCACCGCGCGCGTGGACCTCAAGGCCGACCGGAAGGCCGGCGTCCTGCGGGTCGCTGCGGCGTGGGTGGAGCCCGGCGCGGTGCCCGGCCGTACGGCGGAGGCCCTCGCCCTCGAGCTGCGCCGGGC
>DATJGA010000172.1:0-10511 GCA_035495395.1 Mycobacteriales bacterium
GAGGAGCTCAACGCGGTCAGCCAGACCATGGGCAGCGCGGCCGAGCAGACGGCGACGCAGGCGGGCGTGGTCTCGGCCGCGGCCGAGGAGGTCAACGTCAACGTGCAGACGGTCGCCGCCGGCTCGGAGGAGATGACCGCCTCGATCGGCGAGATCGCCAAGAACGCCTCCGACGCGGCTCGGGAGGCCGGCCAGGCGGTGAGCGTGGCCGGTACGGCGACGAGCACCGTGGCGAAGCTCGGCGAGAGCTCCGCGGAGATCGGCAAGGTCATCAAGGTGATCACCTCGATCGCCCAGCAGACCAACCTGCTCGCGCTCAACGCCACGATCGAGGCGGCGCGCGCCGGCGAGGCCGGCAAGGGCTTCGCCGTCGTGGCCAACGAGGTCAAGGAGCTCGCGAAGGAGACCGCCAAGGCGACCGAGGACATCTCGCAGAAGATCGAGGCGATCCAGGGCGACACCCGCGGCGCCGTCGAGGCCATCGAGGAGATCTCCTCGATCATCGGCCAGATCAACGACATCCAGTCGTCGATCGCCTCGGCCGTCGAGGAGCAGACCGCCACGACGAACGAGATCGCCCGCAACGTCAGCGAGGCGGCGCGGGGATCGGGCGAGATCGCGGAGAACATCACCGGGGTCGCGACGGCCGCCCAGGGCACCGCCAAGGGCGCCGAGGAGACCCAGCGGGCTGCCGGCGAGCTGGCGCAGATGGCCACCGAGCTGCAGGCGCTCGTCGACCGCTTCCGCGTCTGACGCACCCATGCCCGTCCGCGTCCTGGTGGTGGACGACTCCGTCGTCTCCCGCATGATCGTGGCCGAGGCCGTCGCCTCCGACCCCGAGCTGGAGCTCGCGGGCACGGCGGTCGACGGCCGGGCCGCGCTCGAGCGCATCGCCGAGCTGCACCCCGACGTCGTCGTGCTCGACGTCGAGATGCCGGTGATGGACGGGCTGGAGGCGCTGAAGGCGCTGCGCGCGAAGGACCGCCGGCTCCCGGTGGTCATGCTCTCGAGCCTGACCTCCAAGGGCGCCAGCACGACGGTCGACGCGCTGACGTACGGCGCGAGCGACTACGTCACCAAGCCCTCCACGGGCAGCCGTGCCGAGAGCGTCGCGCTGCTGCAGCAGGAGCTGCTGCCGAAGCTCAAGGCACTCGCCGGCCGGCAGCCCGCCCGGCCGGTGGCGCGCGCCCCGCTGCAGCGCACCCGCGGCGGGCCCGTGGAGGCGGTGGTCATCGGCATCTCCACGGGCGGGCCGAACGCGCTCGCCGCGATGCTCCCGGCCCTGCCGCACGACCTCGCCGTACCGGTGCTCGTCGTGCAGCACATGCCGCCGGTGTTCACGAAGATGCTGGCCCAGCGGCTGGACGCGCTCACCGCGCTCCCGGTGCGCGAGGCGGCCGGCGGCGAGGTGCTGTCCGGGGGCGGCGTCTGGATCGCCCCCGGTGGGCAGCACCTGGCGGTCGAGCGCGCCGAGGGCTGCGCCCGGCTGGCGCTGCTGGACACCCCGCCCGAGAACTCCTGCCGGCCCGCCGTCGACGTGCTCTTCCGGTCGGCGGCCGAGGCGTACGGCGCCCGGCTGCTCGCCGTGGTGATGACCGGGATGGGCCAGGACGGGTACGCCGGGAGCCGGGTCGTGCGGGAGGCCGCGGGCCGGGTGCTCGCCCAGGACGAGGAGTCGTCCGTCGTGTGGGGAATGCCCCGGTACGTCGCAGACGCCGGGCTGGCGGACGCGGTGCTCCCGCTGGACCGGATCGCCGGGGAGATCAGCCGGCTGGTGCAGGACGGCGTGCGGCGGGCCGCGGTCTCCCCCTGAGTGGTGGCTCAACACCTCGCGGGTCCTGCCGATGGGGGACCGAAGGAGGTGCCACATGGAGGCACTCGTCTCGCTCCTCACCCGCGAGCGGCTGCTCGTCGAGCTGCTCGTCTTCAAGCTCGTGACGCTGCGGCAGCTGCTGCTGACCGGGGAGACCCGGTTCCTGCCCTGGGCCTCCGAGGAGGTCGACCGCGCCACCACCGCCGTCCGCGACATCGAGCTCGAGCGGGCCATCCTCGTCACCGCGCTCAGCGACGAGCGGGGGCTCGCCGAGCCCTCGCTGGCCGAGCTCGTCGCCGACGCCCCCGAGCCGTGGCGCGGCCTGCTCGAGGAGGCGCACGCCGGCCTGCGCGACCACGCCCTCGAGGTGCAGGACCTGCTGCAGGCGACGCGGCGGCTCGCCGAGGTGGGCGTGCGCAGCCTGGCCGAGGCGATGGGCGAGGAGGTCGGCCCGGCGCTGGCCACGTACGGCCCCACCGGCCGGCCCGACACCGTCCCCGCGCGCCGCTACGAGCAGGTGCTCTGACCGATGGCGTTCTCCAGCCTGACGATCGGCGCGAGCGGCCTGTACGCCGCGCAGCGCGCCGTGGAGGTGGCTGCCCACAACGTCGCGAACGCGAACAACGAGGCCTTCACCCGCCAGCGCGTCACCCTGCAGTCCGCCCTGCCCACCCCGGGTACGGCGGGCATGCGCGGTGACGGCGACCGCGGCACGGGTGTGGCGATCCTCGACATCACGCGGCTGCGCGACCGGCTCGCCGACGTCTCGTACCGGGCGGAGGCGTCCATCAGCGGCGCGGCCGACGCCCGGGCGGGCACGCTGGCCCGGGCCGACTCGCTGCTCGGCACCTTCGGCGACGGCGCCCCGGAGTCGCTGTCGAGCTTCCTCGCGGCCTGGAACCAGCTGTCCCTGACGCCCGACGACGCGTCCGCTCGGGCGTCGGTGCTCGCCGCCGGCCAGCGGCTGGCCGAGGGCATCAACGGCGCGGCGCAGCAGCTCACCACGGTCGGGCACGAGGTGGCGCTGCGGGTGACCGACGACGTCGACGAGCTCAACGGCCTGCTCACGTCCGTGGCCAAGCTCAACTACGAGATCGTCAAGGCGTCCACCTCGGACCGCTCCCCCAACGACCTGCTCGACCAGCGCGACGCCGCGCTCGACCGGATCAGCCAGCTCACCGGCGCGAAGATGGACCCGCAGGCCGACGGCTCGGTGAACATCTCCGTCGGCGGCGTCGACCTCGTCAACGGGATCACCGCGTCCACCGTCGCGACGAGCGGCACCGAGCCGGTCACCGTCTCGGTCAACGGCAGCACCCTGGCGATGGGCGGCGAGATCGGCGGCTACGTCGCGACCGTCGGCGTCGACCTCCCGGCGTACCGGGCGCAGCTGGACGCCCTCGCGGTGGGGCTCCGGGACGCGGTGAACGCCGCGCACCGCGCGGGCACCGGCGCCGACGGCTCGACCGGCCGCGACTTCTTCGTCGGCACCGACGCGGTGAGCCTCGCGGTGGACCCGACGCTCACCGGCGACGGGGTCGCGGCCTCGGCGTCGGGGGCGACGGCGGACGGCAACAACGCGCTGACCATCGCGACCGCGCTGCGCCAGGGCGTGGCCGTCGGCACCCAGACCTTCGGCGACGCGCTGCGGTCCTTCGGCGGCCGGGTCGCGCAGGCGAGCACCGACGCGACCCGCAACGCCAGGACCGCGCAGGCCTCGCTCGCCGCGGCGCAGACCGCGCGCTCCAGCCTCAACGGCGTCTCCGTCGACGAGGAGATGGTCGACCTCGTGAAGTTCCAGCACTCCTACGAGGCGGCGGCGCGGGTCATCTCGGTCGCCGACAGCATGCTCGACAAGCTCATCAACGAGATGGTCCGGTGAGGACGCCATGAGAGTCAGCTCGCTGAGCACCTACCTGACGACGACCCGCGGCCTCGGCACCGCCCTCGAGCGGGTGCAGCAGGAGCAGCAGAAGGTCGCCGGCGGCAAGAGCCTCACCCGCTGGTCGGACGACCCGGCGGCAGGCTCCGCCGCGGAGCGGTACCGCTCCGAGGAGGCCGACTGGACGACGTACCAGCGCAGCGGGAACGACGCGCTGGCCTGGCTCGGCACGGCCGACGGCACGCTCCAGTCGATGTCGTCGATCATGACCCGCGTCAAGGAGCTGGCGGTGTCCGCCGCCAGCGGCTCGCTCACCGCCGCCAGTCGCGAGGCCATCGCCTCCGAGGTCGACCAGCTCCGGGACCAGCTCCGCGACCTCGGGAACACCACGCACCTGGGCCGCTCCCTGTTCGGCGGCTTCGCGCAGAGCGCGCTCGCGACCGGCGCCGGCGGGGTCGTCAGCTACGCCGGTGACGGCGGCCAGGTGCAGCGCCAGGTGAGCCCGACCATCACCGTCGCGGTCAACGTCGACGCCAAGGACGTGTTCGGGTTCACCGCGGGGGCGGGCCAGGACGTCTTCAGCCAGCTCACCGACCTCGCCGCGGCCGCCCGGAGCGGGAACACCGCCGCGGCAGCCACCGCGCAGACCACGCTCGAGGCGCGGCACAGCGACATCCTCAAGGGGCTGTCGCAGGTCGGCGCGGTGACCAACCGGGTCGAGGTGGCGCAGAGCACCGGCAGCGCCGCCCTGCAGGACCTGGCGACGCGCCGCTCCGACGTCGAGGACGTCGACCTCGCCGACGCGGTGGTCAAGCTGTCGAGCGCGCAGGCCGGGTACACGGCGGCGCTCGGCGCGGCGAGCCGGGCGAACCTGCCCTCGCTCGCGGACTTCCTGCGCTGACTGGTCACCCGAGCAGGTGAACGAGGCCCGACGGCCCCGCCGATAGACCCCTGCCTCGCAAGGACGCGAGGGAGGACCACACCATCCCTAGGAAGGGGAGAACACCATGTCGCTCCGCGTCAACACCAACATCGCGGCCATGAACGCCTACCGGAACCTGACGGTCACCGAGGGCCAGATGAACAAGTCCCTGGAGAAGCTCTCCAGCGGCTTCCGCATCAACCGCGCTGCCGACGACGCCGCCGGCCTCGTCAACAGCGAGTCGCTCCGCTCGCAGGTCGGCGGCCTCAAGGTCGCCAGCCGCAACGCCCAGGACGGCATCAGCGTCGCGCAGACCGCTGAGGGCGCCCTGAACGAGGTCCACTCCATCCTGCAGCGCATGCGCGACCTGTCGGTGCAGCGGGCCAACGCCGGTGGCAACTCCTCCACGGCCAACACCGCCATCGACTCCGAGTACGCCGCGCTGGCGTCCGAGGTGTCGCGCATCGGCACCAGCACGGAGTTCAACGGCAACAAGCTCCTCGACGGCACGTACAACGCCGCCAAGGGCACCTTCCAGGTCGGCGCCAACGCGGGTGACACCGTGACGCTCGACCTGTCCGCGGTCGACCTGACCGCCGTCTCGACCGCGCTCGGCGCCACGGCGACCTCCATCGCCGCCGTCGACACCGCGATCAGCACCGTGTCCGCCGGCCGTGGCGACCTCGGTGCCTTCCAGAACCGCCTCGAGCACACCGTGGCGAACCTGGGCGTGGCGGTCGAGAACCTGTCCGCGTCGGAGTCCCGGATCCGCGACACCGACATGGCGCAGGAGATGACCACCTTCAGCCGCAACCAGATCCTCAACCAGGCTGGTACGGCGATGCTCGCCCAGGCGAACCAGAGCTCGCAGGGCGTCCTGAGCCTGCTGCGCGGCTAGCCGCAGGCCCGAGCTCCACCCGCTCCTCCGCAGCATCCGCCGGGAGCCGGTGCCCCTCGTGGGCACCGGCTCTTGGCGGTTCACCCAATCGGGTTGCTGACGGAACGTGCTCCGCTCCGATGGGGGTCCTGTCCCGCACGGATGCAGGGACGTCCCTCACCAACTCACGGATGGAGCACCACCATGTCGCTTCGCGTCAACACCAACATCGCGGCGATGAACGCCTACCGGAACCTCACGGTGACGGAGGGCCAGATGGGCAAGTCGCTGGAGAAGCTGTCCAGCGGCTTCCGCATCAACCGGGCCGCCGACGACGCGGCGGGTCTCGTCAACAGCGAGTCCCTCCGCTCCCAGATCGGCGGTCTGAAGGTCGCCAGCCGGAACGCCCAGGACGGCATCAGTGTCGCCCAGACGGCAGAAGGCGCGCTCAACGAGGTCCACTCGATCCTGCAGCGCATGCGCGACCTGTCCGTGCAGCGGGCCAACGCCGGTGGCAACTCCGCCACCGCGAACACCGCGATCGACTCCGAGTACGCCGCCCTGGCGTCGGAGATCGACCGCATCGGCACCAGCACGGAGTTCAACGGCAACAAGCTCCTCGACGGCAGCTACAACGCCGCCAAGGGGACCTTCCAGGTCGGGGCCAACGCCACGGACACCGTGACGCTCGACCTCTCCACCCTCAACCTCAACACGGTGGCCACTGGCCTCGGTGCGACGGCGACCTCGATCGCCGCCGTCGACACCGCGATCAGCACCGTGTCCGCGGGCCGTGGTGACCTCGGTGCCTTCCAGAACCGCCTGGAGCACACCGTGGCGAACCTCGGCGTGGCGGTGGAGAACCTGTCCGCGTCGGAGTCGCGCATCCGTGACACCGACATGGCACAGGAGATGACCTCCTTCAGCCGCAACCAGATCCTCAACCAGGCCGGCACGGCGATGCTGGCCCAGGCGAACCAGTCCTCGCAGGGCGTGCTGTCCCTGCTCAAGGGCTGACGAGCGGGGACGGGTCGGTAGCGGCCGGGAAGTCGTTGCCGGCCCGTCCGGTGGGCGCCGTCCGTAGCGGCGGCGCCCACCGGCGACGCACCACCTGAGGAGGGACACATGGCCGGTTCGATCATCAGCGGGCTCGGCTCGGGCATCGACCTGCAGTCGATCGTCACGCAGCTGATGGGCGCCGAGCGGGCGCCCGAGACGAAGATGAACACGCTGAAGCTGGCAGCCCTCAGCGCCCAGTCGGCGTGGAGCGACATCGGCAGCAAGCTCTCCGCGCTGCAGACGGCCGCGAAGGCCCTCGACACGACCGCCGCCGCGCAGGGCGCGAGCGCGACGTCCAGCGACACCAGCACCCTCACCGCCACCGCGGCCGCCGGCGCGATCCCGGGCAGCACCGCGGTCACCGTCGTCCGGCTCGCCACCGCCCAGCAGCTGAGCACCGGCGCCCTCACCAGCCCGTCCTTCCTCGTCGGCACGGGGCAGGCCGTCGTCAGCGCCGGCCTCGGGGCGCTCGGGGGCAGTGCCCTCACCGTCACCGCGGGCACCGCCGCGGGCTCGCACAGCATCACCGTCACCCAGGCCTCGACCGCCGCCACCGCCGCCGGCAGCACCGGACCCGCACTGGCCTACGGCCCCGGCACCGACGACCTCACGGTCACCCTCGCCGACGGGATCCCGCACGCGGTCACCCTCGGCACCTACGCCGACAGCGCCGCCCTCGTCGCCGACCTGAACGCGCAGCTCGCCGGGACGGCCACCGCGCGCGTGGTCGCCGGACAGCTGCAGCTGACGAGCCGCGACGAGGGCTCCGGCGCGACGCTCACCCTCGCCGGTGGTGCGCTCGCCTCGCTCGGTCTCGCCGCGGGGACGACGGCGGGCACCGACGCGATGGTGAGCCTCGACGGCGGCACCGCGACGGCGGTGACCCACGTGGACACCGGCACCGTCGTCAGCCTCGGGAACGGCGTCGGCTTCACCACCGGCACGCACCTCGGCCAGGGCACGGCGTCCTTCACGGTCGTGCGCACCGACGCGACGACGACGCTGGCCGACCTCACGGCCGCGCTCAACGCCTCGGGCAGCCCGGTCAGCGCCTCGCTGCTCAACACCGGCGACGGCTCGGGCGCGCCGTACCGGCTGGTGCTGGCCGCCAAGGGCACCGGTACGGCGGGTGCGATGACCATCGACACCAGCGGCATCAACGTCCTCGACCCGGCGCAGCTGTCGACGGTCACCGGCGCAGTCGACGCGCAGCTCAGCGTCGGCGGGGCGACGGTGACCCGCAGCAGCAACAGCGTCAACGACCTGCTGCCCGGGGTGACCCTGACCCTCGCCAAGGCCGGCACCTCGACGGTGACGGTCGGCGCCGACCCGGCCGGCACGAGCACCAAGGTGCAGGCCCTCGTCGACGCGCTCAACGGAGTGCTGTCGAGCATCAGCACGCAGACGGCGTACAGCTCGACGACGAAGAAGGGCGGACCGCTGTCGGGCGAGGGGCTGGCCCGCAGCATCTCGAGCACCCTGCTCGACGACGTCGTCAGCGCGGTCGGCACCGGGCAGACGAAGCTGCTCTCGCAGCTCGGCATCCAGACCACCCGCAACGGGACGCTCACCTTCGACAGCAGCAAGCTCGCCACCGCCGTGCAGCAGGACCCCCAGGGCGTCGCCTCGCTGCTGTCGGGGTTCGCGAAGGGCGTCGAGGACTACGCGAAGGCGGCCACGTCGAGCTCCGGCACCGTGACGAACGCGGCGAAGTCGGCCGGTCAGGAGGCGACCCGCCGGCAGGACCAGATCGACGCCTTCGAGGTGCGGATGGCCGCGCTGGAGACCAGCTACCGCGCCAAGTTCGCCGCGCTCGACTCGGTGCTGGGCTCGCTCAAGCAGCAGCAGTCGGCCGTCTCCAGCGCCATCAACGGCCTGCCGCAGTACGGCTGATCGCAGTGCTCAACGACCCCAGCCGCCCGCCGATAGGCGGGTGCGAGGCCACGGACCGGCCTCTCCCCCCGAGGAAGGACCCTCGATGACGACCTTCGCCCTGGCTCCCACGTCGTCCGCCGCCGCCGACCACTACCTGGCCGAGCGCGTGCTGACCGCCTCCCCCGTCGAGCTGACCGCGATGCTCTTCGACGCCTGCGTCGGCTCCATCAAGCTGGCGATCCGGCTGCAGGAGGCCGGCGAGCACGTCGCGGCGCTCCCCAAGCTCACCAAGGCCCAGGACATCGTGCTCGAGCTGCGCAGCACCCTCAACCACGAGGCCGGCCAGCTCTCCTCGCACCTCGACGCCCTCTACACGTTCGCCTGGTCCGAGCTGTTCCGCGCCGGCGTACGGCGGGACACCGCCGCCGCGCGTGCCGCGCTCGAGGTCGTGGAGCCGCTGCAGCTCGCGTGGCGCGAGGCCTTCGGCACCTCGGCATGACGCACCCCTGGGAGCCCGCGCTCGACGCCCTCGAGGCGTGGGTCCGCCGTACCGCGGAGGGGGTGCTGCTGCACGAGCCGCCGCCGCCCGCGCCGGTCCTGCCCGCCGAGAGCATGCCCGTCGACCTGCAGCTGCGCGCGCAGCTCGTCATGGCGCGGATGCAGGAGCTGCAGGCCGAGGTGCTCCGCCGGCGCGAGCAGGTGGCACGCGAGCAGGCGTACGGCGCAGCCTGACCCGTCGCCAGGGACTAGTCCGGACCACCCAGCAGGGTGGTTCTGCGGCCGGTCCGTCACAGCGGGTAAGCAACCCGCGACGAGGGCCGATGGACGGGTACACGGACGTGTGCTCGACCTCTCACGGATGACCCCACCGATGCCCGAGTGGAGTCCCGATGGCCCTGTTCACCGACGGCGTGCAGAGCGCGCTGGAGCGGGCGATGGACGGCGTGATGCTGCGCCAGCGCGTGGCCGCGCAGAACATCGCGAACGTCATGACCCCCGGGTACCAGGCGCAGCGGGTCTCCTTCGAGGACAACCTCGCCTCGGCCCTCGCGACGGGTGACGACCCGGGTCGCGTCGGCATCGACGTCGCCCCCACCGGCGAGCAGTCCGACGCGCGCGGCAACAACGTCGACCTCGTCGGGGAGAACACCACGCTGATGCGCAGCGGCCTGCAGTACGAGGCGCTGGTGCAGGCGACCAACTACCGGTTCACCGTGCTGCACAAGGCGCTGTCGTGAGCGGGATGTTCGGCGCGCTCGACGCCGCGGCCTCCGGCGTCACGCTGGGCCGCACCTGGATGGACGTCATCTCGGACAACGTCGCGAACGCGAACACCGTCCGTCCCGCCGGGGAGGAGCCGTTCCGCGCGAGCCTCGTCGTCGCCCAGGCGCAGCCGGGCACCGACGGCGTCGCCGTCTCCGCGCTGGTGCAGCAGGCCGGCCCGCCGGACGTCGTCTACGACCCGGAGAACCCGCTGGCCGACGGCAGGGGCTACGTCACCCGGCCCAAGGTGGACCTCACCGAGGAGATGACGAACATGCTCATGGCGAGCCGTCTCTACCAGGCGAACCTCTCGGTCATGCAGCAGGCGCGGGACAGCTACGCGCAGGCCCTGCGGATCGGCTCCGGCGCGTGACCATCTCCCCCGTCGGCGCGACCCCCTTCGTCCCGCCCACCATCTCGACCGGCAGCACCCAGGCGACCCACCCGTCGGCGTTCGCCGAGAGCCTGCAGAAGGTCAGCGACCTCACCGGCAGCGCCGACAGCCTCGCCGAGGGCGTGGCCACCGGCCAGCTCACCGACGTGCACCAGTTCACCGCGGCGGCCGCGAAGGCCCAGCTCGGTGTCGAGCTGACCGTCGCCGTGCGCAACCGCGCCGTCGAGGCGTACCAGGAGATCATGAGGATGCAGGTCTGATGCCGGTCAACGCCGACGCCCTCAAGGCGCGCGCCCTCGGGGCCGCTCGGGCCTTCTCCCCCTCGCAGCTCGTCATCGCCGGCCTGCTCACCGTCGTCGGCATCACGGGTGCCGTCTTCTTCCTCCGCTGGGTGAGCGCCCCGACGTACGGCGTGCTGCTCGCCGG
>DATJGA010000173.1:0-5567 GCA_035495395.1 Mycobacteriales bacterium
CTCGGTGCGCTCGAGGGCGAGGCGGGTGACAGCCCGGCTCTCGCCGCGGCGAACAGGTCCAGCCGCTGGTAGACCGGGTCGCTGCCGTCCTTGCGGCCGCGCTCGACACCCTTGCCGATGAAGCCCCCGGCGTCGGAGGCCTTCCGCCGCTCGACGCAGTCGGTCACCAGCGACCTGTGCAGGATCCGCCAGACGCCGTGGCGGCGCTCGTACGTGTCGAGGTAGCGGCCGCCGATGACGACCTCGTCGTCGCCGGTGCGGTGATACGCCGAGTTGACCAGCTCGCCCTGCGCGCGGTCGCCGTCGACGAGGAACAGCATGCTGTCGATCGTGTGGCGCACGACGTCGACGCCCGCGAGCGCCCGCGGCAGCCAGGCGACGTACTCGTCGGGCGAGCCCTTGAACATGCCGCCGTGGTCGTCGACCGCATCGTCGTGGTACAGGCTGCGGAGCAGCGCCATGTCGCCCCGGTCGACCGCGTGGCAGTAGGTCCAGGCCAGCCGCTGCAGATCGAGGTGGGCGATCGCCTCGTCGCTCGGCAGGGCACGTGGCTGCAGCGTCGTCATGCCCGGATCCTGCCAGTCAGCGGGGGCCGACGCTGGGCCCCTCCCTCAAGAGGTAAAGGCCCAGGTCACAACGGGTGGAGCTGAGGGGACTCGAACCCCTGACCCCCACACTGCCAGTGTGGTGCGCTACCAGCTGCGCCACAGCCCCGTGGTGCTCGCAGCACTCTACAGGAACTCAGGAGGCTCCTGTCGGGGCGCCGAGCAGCGGCCCCAGACCGGCGTTGTGCCGCTCCAGCCGCCAGCTGCCCTCGTGCTCCACGAGCGTGGACCAGCAGGTGTTGCCCAGCGGCGCGAGCGTCCACCAGTGGTCCGGGTGGAACGCGCACAGCGTGCCCACCAGGGCCCGCGCCGTCCCGCCGTGCGTCACGAGCAGCAGGGTCTCCCCCGCGGCGACCGAGGGCAGCACCTCCGCCACCACCGCAGCCGCCCGGGTGCCCACCTCGACCCGGGTCTCGCCGTCGACGGGGCAGTCGTCGCCCCGGCGCCAGCGCTGCCACAGGTCCGGCCAGCGCGCCGCGACCTCGTCGCCGGTGAGCCCCTGCCACTGCCCGAAGTGCGTCTCGCGCAGCCGCGCGTCCAGCCGCAGCGGCACCCCGACGTGCTCGCACACGGCACGGGCCGTCGCGGCCGCCCGGGCCAGGTCCGAGGACACGACCACGGCAGGCGGCGACGCCGCGAAGACGGTCCCGAGGGCCTGCGCCTGGGCCAGCCCCAGCTCGTCCAGGGGGACGTCGAGCTGGCCCTGGATGCGGCCGTCGGCGTTGTGCGCCGTCCGCCCGTGCCGCAGCAGGACGACCCGCCTCATGCGCGGTCGGCCAGGTCCTTGTCCTGGAAGGGGATGACCGGGCAGTCCTTCCAGAGCCGCTCGAGCGCGTAGTAGATGCGCTCCTCCTCGTGCTGCACGTGCACGACGACCTCGCCGAAGTCGAGCAGCACCCAGCGGCCCTCCTTCTCGCCCTCCCGCCGTACCGGCTTGGTGCCCAGCTCGCGCAGCCGCTCCTCGATCGCGTCGACCACGGAGAGCACCTGGCGGTCACTGGGGGCCGAGGCGAGCAGGAACACGTCGGTGATGACGAGCTGCTCGCTGACGTCGAGGAGCAGGATGTCGCGGGCCAGCTTGTCCGCCGCGGCCTGGGCCGCGGCGAGGCCGAGCTCGGTCGCGCGGGGAGAGGCAGTCACCACGACAGACTAGTGCCGGTGGGCTACCGGGCCTTGAAGTCGCGGCCCACGATGACCACGACGTCGGCGATCGTCCCGATCTGGTCGCTGACCTTCACCGACGACGCGGGTACGCCGAGCGCCCGGGCCACCCGGGCCCCCAGGGCGGCGCCCTGGGTGGTGGCGTCCTTCACGAGCACCTGGGTCTGCTGGTACGTGAACGCGTTGGCGTTGCGCGAGCCGACGAACACGAACCCGGCGGGCACCAGCCTGGCGCGCACCTTCTCCCCCAGCCCCGGTGTGCCGACGCCGTTGAGGACCAGCACGCGGTTGCCGACGCTGCGCACCCCGGCGGGCACGGAGGCGGCGAGCAGCTCGTCCACGAGGCTGCGGGTGCCGTCGGCGTCGACGCGGAAGCGCGTCTCGTCGGTGCCCGCGTCGACCTTGATGACGGGCAGCGAGCGGTACTGCAGCTGCTCCTTGCCGTCGTCCTTCTTCAGCCCCGCCAGCAGGTCGGCGAGCACCGGCACCCCGACCGAGGACGCGCTGCCCTTGCCCAGTGAGCCGATCAGCGCGCGCACGTCGGTCGGCAGCGCGCCGACGATCCCGTCGATCACGGCCTGCAGGCGCGCCAGCCGGCTCTGCTCCTGCTCCCCGGGCGCGAGGTAGGTGCCGAGGGCGAGGGCCCGCGCGCCGTTCACGCGCTGCTGCCCGGGCTGCAGCAGCACCGTCCGACCGGACAGCACGGGCACGTCGACGTCGACCTCGATGCCGCCGAGGGTGTCGACCAGCCGGCTGAACGCGGCGGTGTCGAGCACCCAGCTGCCGTCCACGGTCACGCCCATGAGGTCGGACAGGGCGTCCCGCGACCCGCGGGCCGAGCTCGTCGCGAGCGCCCGGCCGAAGGCCTGGCTCCCCGCCCCGGGCACCGAGACGATGACCTGCGGCGGCACCAGCACCACCGAGCCCTCGGTCACGGCCGGGTCGTGGGCCAGCAGGGCCGAGGCGACCGCCGTACCGTCGGTGCCCTTGACCTGGAGCAGCACGGTCCGCTGGGTGCGCGCAGCGGCCCCCTTCTTCTTGTCGCCACCGGTGTGGCCGAGCACGACGACGACCGCCACCGCGAGCACGACGACGCCCACGACCGCCGCGACGATCCGAGTGGTCCGCCGGCGCCTGCGGCGCTGCTCGGCGAGCCGGGCGGTGCGCCGGCCGACGGCCGGCCGGAGGGGGTCAAACGTCATTCGGGGCGCTCCGGTAGAGGTTCCGCTTGCGGATGTACTGCACGACGCCGTCGGGCACGAGGTAGTGCACGGGGAGCCCGGCCGCGACCCGCGCGCGCAGGTCGGAGCTGGAGATGGCGAGCGCGGGGACCTCGAGCTGGGTCACGGCGCCCTCGGGGAAGCCGTCGAGCGCAACCGCGTCGTACCCCGGCCGGTTGACCCCGACGAAGTGCGCCAGCGCGAACAGCTCGTCGGCGTCGCGCCAGGTGAGGATCTGCGCGAGCGCGTCGGCGCCGGTGATGAAGAACAGCTCCGCGTCGGCGTGCTGCGCGCGCAGCTCCCGCAAGGTCTCCACCGTGTACGTCGGACCGGCGCGGTCGATCTCCAGCCGGCTCACCGAGAAGCTGGGGTTCGAGGCGGTCGCGATGACGGTCATGAGGTAGCGGTCCTCGGCCGCGCTCACGACGCGGTCCGTCTTCTGCCACGGCTGGCCGGTCGGGACGAACACGACCTCGTCGAGCGCGTACCGGTGCCGGACCTCGTTGGCCGCGGACAGGTGCCCGTGGTGGACGGGGTCGAACGTCCCGCCCATCACCCCGATGCGCCTGCCCATGGTGATCAGGCTATCTGCGGGGCTCCTAGACGAGGCGGCGGCGCGCGAGGCGCCACCCGCTGCGGCCGAGCAGGAGCACCGCCAGGCCGACGAGGAGCACGAGCAGCGCACGGCCGCTGTGGGCGATGAGCCCCTGCACGCCGCTGGAGAAGCCGTGCTGCGCGTCGTCCCAGGCCTTGCTCCAGCCGCTGGGCGCCTTCGTCACCAGCGCCTCGTCCCTGGTCTCCGCCACAGTCAGGGTGAGCGTGCCGTAGTCGCTCTGGTCCGCGAGCACCCGGCGCTGCCCCTCGAGCCGGTCGATCTGCTGCTGCACGTCGTCCACCCGCTGCTGCACGCTGAGGGTCTCCGCGATGGTGCGGGCCCGCGACAGGATGTCGAGGTAGCGGTTGCGCGCCGCGGTGAGCGACTGGATCTGCGCCTTCGTGTCGGCGTACGTCGCGGTGACGTCCTTGCCGCTCGCCTGCTCCGACAGCACCGTCACCTTGAGCGCCCGCACCTGGCTGCGCAGCGCGTCGAACGACGCCACCGGCACCCGCACCGTGAGGCTGGCCGTCGGGTGCTTGCCGGACTCCTCGGTGGCGCTGTCTGCGACGTAGCCGCGCAGCCCGGCGACGAGCACCTGCAGCCGCTGCACCGTCGCGCTCACCTTGCCCTCGTCGACGAGCAGCGAGAGCGTCCCGGTCTTCACGACCCGCGCCCCGTCGGTGTCCGTGCCGGTCGACGCGCCGGACCCCGCGACGCTCCCCAGCGGGACCCGAAGCGCGTCCGGCGTCGCGACGCCCGGCGCCGCGACCGGCCCCAGCTCGTTGCCGCCGCCCGTGGTGCCGCCGACTGCCGTCTGCCCGCCGGCCGAGCTCTTGGCGGCCGTGCCCTGGATGCCCCCGCCGCCCGAGGAGAGCAGCAACGTGCCGACGAGCAGCACCGCGGCCGCCGCACCCGCCTGCGGCCAGCGCCGCTCCCAGACCCGCTTCTCGACCCGCGGCACCTCCAACGCAGGCTCCGGTACGGCGAAGGAGCCGGCCGCCTCGGCGAGCAGCCGCTCGAGGTCGGTGTCGCTCAGCATGGTGTTCACAGCGCGCTCTCCTCGATGACGGGGGTCGCCCACGCACGCAGGCGGGGGTCGGCGGCGAGCCGCTGCCGCGCGTCGTACAGCCGGCTCTTGACCGTCCCGGGGCGGCGGTCGATGGCCACGGCGATCTCCTTCTCCGACAGGCCGGCGTAGAAGCGCAGGACCAGCGGGACGCGCAGGGTCTCGGGCAGCTCGGCGAGCGCCTCGAGGACGGCGCTCGCGCAGGCGGACCGCTCGGCGTGCTCGTCCGGCCGCGGCTCGCGGTCGGGCACGCCGCCGAGCAGGGCGTCACCGACGTCCTTGCCGGTGCGCGAGCGCTCAGCCCGCACCCGGGACACGCACGCGTTCACCACGACGCGGTAGAGCCAGGCCTTGCGGCCCTCCCCCTCGGGGATCGCGTCGCGGAAGCGCCAGACCCGCAGGAACGCCTCCTGCACGGCGTCCTGGGCGTCGACGGGGTCGCGCAGCACCAGGCAGGCGGTCCGGTAGGCGGTCGGGGTGTCGCTGCGCAGCCAGTCGTCCAGTTCGTCCACGTACCTACGACGCAAGCCGTGGCGGATCGGTTCGTGTCAGGCGGGCAGCAGCTTCTGGACGAACTCCTCGAGCTGCACCGCGTTGCGGCACTCGACCATGTCGATGACCTCGGCGTACGCGCGGGTGGCGCTGTCCCCGGTCCCCCAGTAGGCCTCCGGCTCGGGGTTGAGCCAGTACGCGTGCCGGGCCCGCTGCACCAGCATCTTCAGCGTCTGCGCGCCGGTGGCCCGGTAGTTGTTGCGGGCGTCGCCGAGGATGAGCAGCGAGGTCTTCGGGCCCACCGCGTCCGGGTAGGCCTCCGCGAACGCCTCGATGGAGTGGCCGTAGTCGCTGTGCCCGTCGAACCACACGAGCTTGGCCTCGGCGTTCATCCGGGCCAGCGCGTCCGCCACGTCGCCGCCCGG
>DATJGA010000174.1:0-2143 GCA_035495395.1 Mycobacteriales bacterium
AGCGCTGTCCGCATCACCAGGCTGTTTGAACCTTCTTGGGTGCGGATGACAGGGAAACGCCGAGCGTGTCGTCCTGCGGATCGCACCCAAGAAAGATCATCTGGCTACAGCCGGGAGCGCCGCTTCTCAGCTGTGGCGGGCTCCCGATGGGCGGGCTGCGAGGACGAGCAGGAGCATGCCGAGCAGGCCCACGCCGACTGCGAGGACGAGCAGCTTTGCGAGCAGCAGGCCGACCAGCCCCCCGAGCACCAGCAGCACGAGGAAGGCGAGCAGGAGCCGGCGCGGCTGGGCCATCGGGTTGGTCATGCCCATGACGTACCCGCCAGCACGACTGCCACCCCACGTACGGCGAAAGCCCGGCCTCACGGAGAGACCGGGCCTTCGACGTACGGGGTCTAGCCCTTGCGCTTGGTGATCTCCTCGGTCAGCGCCGGGACGACGGTGTTGAGGTCGCCCACGAGGCCGAAGTCGGCGAGCTCGAAGATCGGGGCCTCGGGGTCCTTGTTGATGGCCACGATGGTCTTCGAGGTCTGCATGCCGGCGCGGTGCTGGATGGCACCGGAGATCCCGGCCGCGATGTAGAGCTGCGGCGAGACGGTGCGACCGGTCTGGCCGACCTGGTTCTGGTGCGGGTACCAGCCGGCGTCGGTCGCGGCGCGCGAGGCGCCGACGGCCGCGCCGAGGGAGTCGGCGAGCGCCTCGATGATGGAGAAGTTCTCCGCCGAGCCGACGCCGCGGCCGCCGGAGACGACGATGGACGCCTCGCTCAGGTCGGGGCGGCCGCCCTTGGCCTCGACGACCCGCTCGGTGACCCGGGCCGCCTTGTCGGCGTCGCTGGCCTGGACGGTGACGTTCTCGACGGTGCCCGCACCGGGCTCCTCGACGGGGGCCGTGGAGTTCGCGCGGACGGCGACGATCGGGGTGCCGGTCGCGACCTTCGAGGACACGACGACCGCGCCGCCGAAGATGGGCTGCTCGGCGACCAGGTCGGTGCTGATGCCGGTGGCGTCGGTGAGCAGGCCGCTGCCGGTCTTGACCGCGAGGCGGGCGCCGACCTCCTTGCCCTCCGCCGTGGCAGGGACGAGGACGGCGACCGGGCTCGCCGAGGCGACCAGCTGCGCGAGCAGCGCGGCCTTGGGGCCGGCGAGGAAGTCGTCGTGGTCGGACGACTCGTCGACGTACACCTTCTCGGCGCCGAACTGCTTCAGGGTGTCGACCGCCTTGGAGGCACCGGCGCCGGTGGCGACGGCGGCCGGGGAGCCGAGCGTCTTGGCCAGCGCGAGCAGCTCGAGCGTGGCCTTCTTGGGGGTGCCGTCGACGTGGTCGACGAGGACAAGGACCTCAGACATGTGTGCGCTCCCAGCCCTCTCAGACGAACTTCTGCGACGCGAGGAACTCGGCGACCTTGGCGCCGCCGTCACCCTCGTCCTTGACGATCTGGCCCGCCTGCCGCGGCGGCTTGGTCGCGAACGACTCCACCTGGCTGGGCGCGTTCGCGAGGCCGACGCTGCCCGCCTCGATGCCGAGGTCGGCGAGGCTCTTGGTCTCCAGCGGCTTGCTCTTGGCCGCCATGATCCCCTTGAAGGAGGGGTAGCGCGGCTCGTTGATCTTCTCGACGACCGACACGATGGCCGGCGTCGGCGCGGTCACCACGGCGTACCCGTTGTCGGTGAGCCGCTCGATGGTGGCGGTGCCGCCGTCGAGGGTGAGCTTGCGCGCACCGGTGAGCTGGGGCAGGCCGAGCCGCTCGGCGAGCAGCGCGCCCATGACGGCCATCCGCGAGTCGGTGGCCTCGGAGCCCACGATGACGAGGTCGTGCTCGAGGCCCTCGATCGCCTTCGCCAGCGCGACGCTGGTCTGCACCGCGTCGGAGCCGGCGAGCGCGTCGTCGACGACGTGCACGGCCTTGTCGGCACCCATGGACAGCGCCTTGCGGATCGTCTCGGTGGCCCGCTCCGGACCCATGGTCAGGATGGTCACCTCGCCGCCCTGGGCCTCCTTGATGCGCAGCGCCTCCTCGACGGCGTACTCGTCGATCTCGTTCATGACGACGTCGACGGACGCGCGGTCCAGGGTCTTGTCGCTGTCCTTGAGCTTGCGCTCGGCCCAGGTGTCAGGCACCTGCTTGACCAGTACGACGATG
>DATJGA010000175.1:0-3774 GCA_035495395.1 Mycobacteriales bacterium
GTCGACCGCACGCGGTCCGTGTGGCTCCTCGTGCTCGGCCTGGCGGTGCTGGCGGCCCCGCTCCAGTACGCGGTGCTGGCGCTGCCCCACCACGCGGTGCTCGACCGCGGGGTGCCGTGGTGGGGGCTCGCCGTCGTCTTCGGTGCCACCGAGGTCTTCCTCATCCACCTGCGCTGGGGCCGCGAGGCGCAGACCTTCAGCCTGGGCGACGTGCCACTGGTGCTCGGGCTGTTCCTGCTGTCACCGCTCGCGCTCATCGCCTCCCGGCTGGTGGGAGCGGGCGCGGCGCTGGTGCTGCACCGGCGGCAGGGCGCGCTGAAGACCGCGTTCAACCTGGTGCAGTGGTGGCTCGTGACGTGCGTGGCGCTGCTCTTCTGGCACGGGGTCGCGCGGCCAGACGGGTCGGCGTTCGCCGTGCGCGTCTGGGTGCTGGCGGTCGTCGCGGCGGTCCTCGCCGACGGCCTCACGACGCTGGGCATCGTCAGCGCGATCGGCATCCGGGGGATGCGGGTGACCTGGTCGATGGTGTGGGAGGGGCTGTGGTCGGGCAGCCTCACCGCCGGCGCCAACGCCTGCTTCGGGCTCGTCGCGCTGGACGTCGTCACGGTCGACTGGCTCGGCATCTGGGCGCTCGTCGTCCCCTGCGGCTTCCTCTGGCTGGCCCAGCGCGCGCACATCTCGCTGCAGCGCCGGCACGACACCCTCGAGCGGCTCAACGCCTTCAGCGAGCGGCTCGGCAGCCGGCTCGACGTGCAGGAGGTCGTGGGAGACCTGCTCGGGGCGACGGCCCGGCTGCTCGACGCCGGGGAGTGCGAGCTCGCCCTGGTCGCGCAGTTCGGCGGCACCGGTCAGGTGTTCCGCCTCGTCGACGGCCGCGTCGTCCGGCTCGAGACCTCGGACGACGTGCTGCCCGCGCCGTGCGGACCGCTCGACCGCGGCTCCCGGGACGCCCGTCCCGTCGCCGTGCTCACCGAGCACCTCGTCGACCGCGGGCGGGTCATCGGTGCGCTGACGGTGCGGAACCGCCTGGGGGACAAGGGCGCGTACACCTCCGAGGACGCCCGGATGCTCAAGGGGGTCGTCGCGCACGCCGCCTCCGCGCTGGTCAACGGCCGGCTCGCCGACAAGCTGCGGCAGCAGGTGCGCGAGAACGAGCACCAGGCGCTGCACGACGCGCTCACCGGGCTGCCGAACCGGGTGCTGTTCGACCGCGTGCTCGGCGACGCGCTGCTCGCCGAGCAGGCCGTGACCGTCCTGCTGCTCGACCTGGACCGGTTCAAGGAGATCAACGACACCCTGGGCCACGCGGCGGGCGACGTGCTGCTGCGCGAGGCCGGCACGCGCGTGCGGGCAGCGGTGCCGGAGGCCCTCGCGGTGGCCCGGCTCGGTGGCGACGAGTTCGCGCTCATCCTGCCCGGCACCCAGCCGCACGAGGCGCGGCTCTGCGCCGCGCGGGTGCGCGAGGCGCTGCTGCACCCGCTGCTCATGGAGGGCATCACGCTCACCGTCGACGCCAGCGTCGGTGTCGCCTTCGCCCCGGTGCACGGCACGGACGCGCAGGAGCTGCTGCGGCACGCCGACGTCGCGATGTACCGGGCGAAGCGGGTGCGGTCCGGCACCGAGGTCTACGAGCCCGACGCCGACGACCACACCGCGCGGCGGCTGGCGGTGGTCAGCGAGCTGCGCGACGCCATCGCCGCAGGCGACCTGGAGCTCTGGTACCAGCCCAAGGCGGAGCTCGCGACCGGCGCGGTGCACTCCGCGGAGGCGCTCGTCCGCTGGCGGCACGCCGAGCGCGGGCTGGTGATGCCGGACGACTTCATCCCGGTGGCGGAGCAGACCGGGCTCATCGACCCGCTCACCGACTGGGTGCTCGACGAGGCGCTGCGCCAGCACCTCGCCTGGCGCAGCCACGGGCTGCAGCTCGGCGTGGCCATCAACGTCTCCACCCGCTCGCTGCACCGGGAGACCTTCGAGCGGGACGTGCGCGAGGCGCTGCGCCGGTACGAGGTCGACCCCTCCTGGCTGACCCTCGAGATCACCGAGAGCGCGATGCTCGAGGACCCCGAGGGCGCCGGGGTCCGGCTGCGCACGCTGCGCGCGATCGGGGTGCGGGTCTCGGTCGACGACTTCGGGACGGGCTACTCCTCGCTCGCCAACCTCAAGAGCCTCCCCGTCGACGAGGTGAAGATCGACAAGTCCTTCGTCCGGCACCTCGCGCACGAGGGCGACGACGCCGCCATCGTGGAGGCCGTGGTGCAGCTCGTGCACCGGCTCGGCCTCGCCGTCGTCGCCGAGGGCGTGGAGGACGACGCCTCCCTCGCGCTGCTGCAGGCCATGGGCTGCGACTTCGCGCAGGGGTACCTGCTCAGCCGCCCGGTGCCTCCGCACCAGCTCGCGACCTGGGTCGCCCGGCGCGACCTGCCGGCCCTGCCGCTGCCGCGGCGCACGCCCTTCCACGTGGCCTGACGGGCCTCACGCCAGCAGCGCGGCCAGCGCGGCCAGGTCCTCCGTCGGCACGGGGTACGGCGTGGACAGCGCCACCCGGTCGCAGCGGCCGAAGCGGGTCCGGAGCCCGGCCGCGACGTCCTCGGCCGTCCCGACGAGGGCCACGGCGTCGAGCACCTCGTCGGGCACCGCGGCCGGCAGCTCCGCCCACCTGCCGGCGCGGGTCAGCGCGCGCAGCTCCTCCTGCAGCTCGCCCCAGCCGTGGACGTCGAGGACCCGGCGGTACGCGGGGGTGGAGGCGTAGAAGCCGACGAGGCCGCGGACCGCCGTACGGGCCTCGGCGAGCTGCGCCTCGTCGTGGGTGACGGCGACGACCGCCTGGCCGACGACGGGAAAGGCCGCCGGCACGTCGGCCAGCATCGCCGCGACGGAGGCGACGGTGTTGAAGGGGTGCACGAGCAGGCCGTCCGCCTCCTCGACCGCCATCGCCGTCATCCGCGGGCCGAGCGCGCCGAGCAGGATCGGCGCCGCCGGAGCAGGCGGCGGGACGAACAGCGGCGGGCAGTAGGTGTGCTGGGTCCACCGGCCGACGAAGTCGAGCGGCTCGCCGGTCGCCCAGGAGCGCTGGATCGCCCGGACCGCCCGCACCCACTCGCGCAGCTGCTCGACCGGCGACTCCCACGTGCCCCCGAACCGCCGGGTGACGTGCGCCCGCACCTGGGTGCCGAGGCCGAGCGAGAACCGGCCGCCGGACGCCCGCTGCAGGTCCTGCGCGAGGTAGGCCAGGTGCATCGGGCTGCGGGGGAGGGCGACGGCGAGGTTGGAGTAGAGCGCGAGGGACCGCGAGGAGACGGCCGCGACGCCGAGCGGGAGGAAGGGGTCGTTCGGGCCCTCGTAGGTGAAGACGCCGCCGACGCCGGCCTCCTCCAGCTGGGCCACCGCACGCGGGACGTCGGGCAGGTCGGCGTCGAGCCGCACGTCGATGAGCACGAGGAGACGCTAGGACGTGCCGACTACGCTCGTCCTCGTGGCTGACCCGTCCTCCGACATCAAGGCCCTCGACGCCACGCTGACGAGCATCGAGAAGGTGCTCGACGTGCCGAAGCTGCGCGAGGAGCTCGTCGACCTCGAGGAGCAGGCGGGCATGCCCGGTCTCTGGGACGACCAGGACAAGGCGCAGCGCATCACCGGCCGGATGTCCGCCGTGCAGGCAGACCTCAAGCGGGTCGACAGCTACCGGCAGCGCCTCGAGGACCTCGGCGTCCTCTACGAGATGGCGTCCGAGGAGGCCGACGAGGCCACCGCGACCGAGGCCGACGCGGAGCT
>DATJGA010000176.1:0-5168 GCA_035495395.1 Mycobacteriales bacterium
ACCGCGACCGGCTTGCCGCTCTGCACCATCAGCGTCTCGTCGTCCTCCAGGCGCATCAGGGTCTGCTCGATCATCCGCAGCGACGGGTGGTCGCGGGCGGCCTTGCCGTTGCCGCCGTACACGACGAGGTTCGCCGGGTCCTCCGCCACGTCCGGGTGCAGGTTGTTGCGCAGGCAGCGCAGCGCCGCCTCCTGCAGCCAGCCCTTCGTCTCGAGACTCACTGTGCCTCCGTTCGCTGCGGCGTTCGCTGCCTGCGGCAGGCCGCTTCGCGCCCTACCTCCGGGCAGCTCGCTTCTCCGCTCACTCGAGCTCACCCACCACTTCCTGTACGGCGGACAGCAGCCCGCCCGACTGCACGAGCTGCACGACGGCCTCGACCTCGGGCGCGAGGTACCGGTCCGCACCGGGTCCGGCGACCACCGCGCGGACCGCCGCGACCGCGGCGCCGGTGCCCGCCGCGGGCTCGAGCGGCGCGCGCAGGTCGAGGGCGCGCGCGGCCGTCATGACCTCGATCGCGAGCACCCGGGCCAGTCCGTCGACGGCGCGGCGCAGCTTGCGGCCGGCGGACCAGCCCATCGAGACGTGGTCCTCCTGCATCGCGCTCGACGGGATCGAGTCGACCGAGGCCGGGGCGGCGAGCCGCTTGAGCTCCGAGACGACCCCGGCCTGGGTGTACTGCGCGATCATCAGCCCGCTGTCGACGCCGGGGTCGTCGGCGAGGAACGGCGGCAGGCCGTGGTTGCGGTGCGCGTCGAGCATCCGGTCGGTCCGCCGCTCCGACATCGAGGCCAGGTCGGCGAGCGGGATCGCCAGGAAGTCCAGCGCGTACGCCACCGGCGCCCCGTGGAAGTTGCCGTTGCTCTCGATGCGGCCGTCGTCGAGCAGCACCGGGTTGTCGATGGCCGCCGCGCTCTCGCGCGCCGCCACCCGCCGGACGTGGTCGAGGGTGTCGCGGGCCGCGCCGGCGACCTGGGGGGCGCAGCGCAGCGAGTAGGCGTCCTGCACCCGGGTGTCCTCCGGGCCCGCGTGCGAGGCGACGACGGGGGAGCCGGCGAGCAGCCGGCGCATGTTCGCGGCCGCCGTCGCCTGCCCGGGGTGCGGCCGCAGCGCCATGAGGTCACCGGCCAGGGTGCGGTCGGTGCCGAGCAGCGCCTCGAGGCTCATCGCCGCGGCGACGTCGGCGACCGTCAGCAGCGCGCCGACGTCGTGGCAGGCGAGCAGCAGCATCGCGAGCATGCCGTCGGTGCCGTTGATGAGGGCGAGGCCCTCCTTCTCGGCGAGCACGAGGGGCTCCAGGTGCTCCTCGGCGAGGGCGTGCGCCGCGTCGACCAGCCGCCCGTCGTACCGGACCTGGCCCTCGCCCGTCACCGCGAGCGCGACGTGCGCCAGCGGGGCGAGGTCGCCGGAGCAGCCGAGGGACCCGTACTCGCCGACCACCGGCGTGATGCCGGCGTTGAGGAGCGAGGCGTAGGCGCGCGCGGTGTGCGGCCGGACCCCGGTGTGCCCGGTGGCCATCGTCTGCAGCCGCAGCAGCGTCATCGCGCGCACCACCTCGGCCTCCACCTCGGGGCCGGACGAGGCGGCGTGCGAGCGCACGAGCGAGCGCTGCAGCTGGGTGCGCCGCTCGGCCGGGATGTGCCGGGTCGCGAGCGCCCCGAACCCGGTCGAGATCCCGTACGCCGGGCGGTCGCCACCGGCGAGGTCGTCGACGTGCTTGCGGGCCCGGGTGAGCGCCTCGAGGGCGTCCTCCGACAGCAGGACGTGCGCGCCGTCGCGCGCGACCGCGACGACCTCGTCCTCGCTGAGGGGGTGGTCCGGGCGCAGCACGATGCTCATGGCCGTATCTCACCGCGTGCGACGCCGCCGTGCCACCGGTGAAAGTTGTCGTCGGTACCGAAACGATCACGAAACGCGACAGCGGAAAAGCAGTGTCCGCCCTGTCATGAGGGCTGGTTAGGGTGCCTGTCATGCGACGCATAGGGGAGCTCGTCCTGCACCACCGCAAGCTGGTCGTCATCGGCTGGCTCGTCATCTTCGTCTTCGGGGGCATCGCCTCCGGCACCGTGAGCAAGCGCCTGAAGGTGGACTTCTCGCTGCCGGGGGAGCCCGGCACGAAGACCGCCAAGCAGATCGAGGCGCAGTTCGGGAACGGCGGCTTCACCCAGCCGCTGCTGCTCACCGTCACAGTGCCCGAGGGGCAGCGGGTCAAGGACCACGAGGCCGAGGTCCAGAAGGCGTTCGAGGCCGCCGCGGCCTCCGAGCCGAACCTGCGCCTCGTCGACCGCTCCCGCGCCACCGCCGGGACGAGCGACGGCGTCTTCTACGCCGGCGACCGCACCGAGTACGCGCTGCTGGCCTACCCGTTCGTGCACCAGGGGTCGTTCGTCAACCCGGTGCCGAAGATCCGCGAGGGGCTGCAGAAGGCGCTCCCGGCCGGCTTCACCGGCGGGGTCACCGGCGAGGACGCGCTGTCCGCCGGTGACAGCGAGAGCTCGTCCGGTCCCGGCGTCCTGGCCGAGACCCTGCTCGGCGGCGTCGGCGCCCTGCTCGTGCTGGCGTTCGTCTTCGCGTCGTTCCTGGCGCTGCTGCCGATGGTGGTGGCGGCCGCGTCGATCCTGCTGTCGTTCATCCTGCTGTGGCCGCTGACCTACGTCACCGACGTGTCCTTCATCGTGCAGTTCCTCATCGCGCTCATCGGTCTCGGTGTCGCGATCGACTACTCGCTCATCGTGGTGAGCCGCTGGCGCGAGGAGCGCGACCACGGGCGCGACAACCACGACGCCGTCATCGAGGCGATGACGCACGCGGGCAAGGCCGTCGTGTTCAGCGGGGTCACCGTCGCGATCGGCCTCATCGCGCTCGTCGTGCTCCCCGTCCCCTTCCTGCGCAGCGTCGGCATCGGCGGTGCGCTCATCCCGCTGGCCAGCGTGCTCACCACGCTGACGCTGACGCCCGCCATCCTCGGCGGCATCGGGCCCAAGGTGGACTGGCCGAAGATCCGGCACGAGAGCGTGGCCAGCCGCGGCTGGACCGCCTGGGCGCGCGGCGTGGTCAAGAACCGCTACGCCGCCGCGGTCGTCGGCTTCCTCGCCCTCGCGGCGCTGTTCGCCTCCTTCCTGGGCATCAAGATCGGGCTGGCCGGCTCCGACTCGCTGGCGACCAAGGGGCCGTCGTACGAGGCGCTGCAGACCCTCAAGGCGGGCGGCCTCAGCACCGGGATCCTCACGCCCATGCAGGTGCTCGTGCAGACGGACGACGCCGCCACCGTCGCCGGCAAGCTCGAGAAGGTGACCGGCGTCGCCGACGTCATCGTCTCCACCGACCCGGGCAACGTCCGCGACGGCCGCACGGTGCTGTTCGCCGTACCCGACAAGGAGACGGTCAACAACCGGACCATCGAGCCGGTCAAAGCGGTCAAGCGCGCCGTGCAGGACGACAACGCCGTCGTCGGCGTGGCCGGGGTCGGCGCCGACCAGATCGACTTCCTGCACGCGGTCTACGGCAACGCGCCGTACATGCTGCTCTTCATCGCGCTGCTCACCTTCGCGCTGCTGGCCCGCGGCTTCCGCTCGGTCGTGCTGCCCATCAAGGCGGTGCTGCTCAACCTCATGACGCTGGCCGCGACGCTCGGCTTCATGGTGGCCTTCTGGCAGTTCGGCCACGGGTCGCACGCCGTCTTCGGGATCGAATCCACGGGCGCGGTCACCTTCTGGGTGCCGCTCATGGTGTTCGCGTTCCTGTTCGGCCTGTCCATGGACTACGAGGTCTTCATCCTCAGCCGGATGCGCGAGGAGTACGACAACCTCGGTACGACGGACGCCGCCGTCGTGGAGGGCATCGCCCGCACGGGTCGGCTGGTGACCAGCGCGGCGCTCATCCTGTTCCTGGCCTTCGTCGCCCTCGCGTCCGGACCGGGCACCGACCTCAAGGTGTTCGCCAGCGCGCTGGGCTTCGGCATCCTGCTCGACGCGACGATCGTGCGGTCGCTGCTCGTGCCCGCGCTGGTGTCGCTGTTCGGCGAGTGGAACTGGTGGATGCCGTCCTGGCTCGCCAAGGCGCTCCGGGTGCGCACCCCTGAGCCCGAGGTGGCCCTGGCCGACTGAGCCGCGACCGGGCAGGGCAGTCTCGGGAGGTGACCACCGAGCTGCCCTCCTTCGGGGGCGACCCCCGGGCGCTGCGCCGGATGAAGGCGACGGCGTCCGGGTTCCTCCTCGTCGCCGCGGCCCTGTTCGCCGCCTCGCACGGCTGGACCGGGACCTCGGCGGAGTACCTGCGGGCCGGTTCCGAGGCGGCGATGATCGGCGGGCTGGCCGACTGGTTCGCCGTCACCGCGCTGTTCCGCCGGCCGCTCGGCCTGCCGATCCCGCACACCGCTCTCGTGCCCAGGAAGAAGGACGAGCTCGCCACCAAGCTGGGGGAGTTCGTCACCGGGCACTTCCTCACCCGCGAGGTCGTCACCGCGCAGGTCGTCGAGACCGGGGTCGTGGAGCGGGTCGGCGCCTGGGTCGCCCAGCCCGAGGTGGCGGCCCGGCTGGCGCGCGAGCTGGCCTTCAACGCCAGCGCGGTGCTCGAGGTCCTCGACCCCGACGAGGTCACGGCCTACGTCCTGGAGCTGCTGCGCCGCGACCAGGAGCGCCGCTCGTACGCGCCCGTGCTGGGGCGGCTGCTCGAGCGCGCGGTCGACGGAGGGACGACGCGGCCGCTGGTGGACGTGTGCGTGAGCCGGGCCCGCGCGTACCTGCGGGCGCACCGCGAGGAGCTGATGCCCCAGGCGCGCGCGTTCGTCGACGAGCGCGGCTGGCTGGCCGCGGTGATGGTCAGCGACAAGCGGATCCGCCGCACGATCGACGGCTTCGCCGACCTGCTCGACGAGGTCGACCGGCACCCGCGGCACCCGCTGCACCAGTGGCTCGAGGGCCTGTTCCGCTCGGTGGCCGACCAGCTGCAGCGGGACAAGCAGACCGCTGCCCGCTTCGACGCAGTGGTGGCGCAGCTGCTGGAGGACCCGCAGGCCCAGGCCGCCCTGCACGACCTGCTCGTGGACGCGCTCGCCTCCGTGCGCGCCTCGCTCACCGACCTCGACGGCGAGCTGCCGGCGCGGATGGCCGGGCTGGTCGCCTCGCTCGGCACCCGGATCGGCGAGGACGAGGAGTTCCGCGGCCGGGTGC
>DATJGA010000177.1:0-10618 GCA_035495395.1 Mycobacteriales bacterium
AGCGACGGGACCGCGGCACCGAGGTCGGCGAACGCGTCGGGCTCGACCGCTGCCGCCACGAACTCGACCGCGCAGCAGGCGAGGCCGAGGTCGAACATCGTCAGCCGCGGGCCGCCGGTGACGGTCGTCTCGACGGGCTGCGGGCTCGCCACTAGCCGGTGCGCTCCAGGACGTAGTCGGCGAGCGCGACGAGCGCGTCGCGCGCCGCCCCCGCCGGGAGCGAGCCGGCGACGGCGCGGGCGTCCTCGACGTAGGCCACGAGCCGGGCACGGGCCTGGTCCATGGCGGGGTGCACCCGCAGCGCGGCGAGCGCCTGCGCCAGGGCGGCGTCGCTGCTGAGGTCGGCCTCGAGGACGCTCAGCAGGTCGCGGTCGCCGTCGGCGCGGGCGAGCAGCACCGGCAGGGTGGCGATGCCCTCGCGCAGGTCGGTGCCTGGCGTCTTGCCGGACTGCCCCGCCTCGGACAGCACGTCGATGAGGTCGTCGGAGAGCTGGAAGGCGATGCCGATGACCTCGCCGTACGCGGCCAGCGTGTCGACGACGTCGGGCGCGGCGCCGGCCGTCATCGCGCCGAGCCGGGCGCTGGTGGAGATGAGCGAGGCGGTCTTGTCGGCGAGCACCTTCAGGTGGTGCGCCACTGCGTCGGCGCCCGTGGCCGGCCCGGCGGTCTCCGCGATCTGGCCCTCGACGAGCCGGGCGAAGGTACGTGACTGCAGCCGCGTCGCCTCCGTGCCGAGCCCCGCGGTGAGGTCGGACGCGCGGGCGAACAGGTAGTCGCCGGTGAGGATCGCGACCGTGTTGCTCCAGCGGGTGTTCGCGCTCTCCGCGCCCCGGCGCACGGGAGCCTCGTCCATCACGTCGTCGTGGTACAGCGTCGCGAGGTGGGTGAGCTCCACGACCACCGCGGCGTCGACCACCTGCGGCCGGGTGGCGTCCCCGAACTGCGCGGCGAGCAGCGTCAGCAGCGGCCGGAACCGCTTGCCGCCGGCCGAGACGAGGTGCGCCGCCGCCTCGCTGAGCAGGGGGTGGCTGCTCCGGACGACCTCGCGCAGCCGTGCCTCGACCTGCTCCAGGCCCTCGCCGACGCGGGCCTGCAGGTCCGGGTCGGTGACGCCCAGCAGCCCGGACGAGGCGGTGGTCATCGGACGAACAGCGCGGCTTTGTCCGCGAGGTCGAGGAGGGGCTGCGGCAGCACGCCGAGCAGGACGGTGGCGGCGAGGCAGACCGAGATGGTGATCGCCGTGCCCGCGCTGGGCACCGAGACCGTCGGGCCGTCCTCCGCCGGCTCCTGGAAGAACATGAGCACCACGACGCGGGCGTAGAAGAACGCGGTGATGGCGCTGGCGAGCACACCGACGACGACGAGACCGGTGGCGCCGCCCTCGATCGCCGCCTTGAAGACCGCGAACTTCGCCATGAAGCCGCTGGTCAGCGGGATGCCGGCGAGCGCGAAGAGCAGCAGCGCGAAGGCCCCGCCCACGACCGGGCTGCGCCGGCCGAGGCCGGCCCACTGCGCCAGGTGCGTCGCCTCGCCGGAGGAGTCGCGGACCAGCCCGACGACGGCGAAGGAGGCGAGGGTCGTGAAGCCGTACGCGACGAGGTAGAAGAGGGTGCCTGACAGGCCGCTCTTGTTGACGGCCACGACGCCGACGAGCAGGAAGCCGGTGTGCGCCACCGAGGAGTAGGCGAGCATCCGCTTCACGTCGGTCTGGGTCACCGCCAGGAGCGCGCCGCCGACCATCGTGAGGATCGCGACGCCCCACATCATCGGCCGCCAGTCCCAGCCGGTCGTGCCCAGCCCGACGTAGAAGACGCGCAGCAGCGCGCCGAACGCCGCGACCTTGGTGCACGCGGCCATCAGCGCGGTGACCGGGGTCGGGCTGCCCTGGTAGACGTCGGGGGTCCAGGCCTGGAAGGGCACCGCACCGACCTTGAACAGCAGCCCGATGCCCAGCATCGCGATGCCGAGGTAGAGCAGGGTGTCGCTCTTGCCAGAGGTGGCCGTCGCGGTCAGCACGTCCCCGAGGTCGACGGACCCGGCGTACCCGTAGAGCAGGGCCACGCCGTACAGGAAGAAGGCGGAGGCGAACGCGCCGAGCAGGAAGTACTTCAGCGCGGCCTCCTGCGAGAGCAGGCGGCGGCGCCGGGCCAGGCCGGCCATGAGGTACAGCGGCAGCGAGAGGACCTCGAGCGCGACGAACATGAGGAGCAGGTTGTTGCAGGCCGGGAAGACGAGCATCCCGCCGAGGGCGAACAGCGCGAGCGGGAACACCTCGGTCTGCACCCGGCCGGCCTGCGCGAGCGCGAGGTCGTCGCGCGAGCCGGGGAGGGCCGAGGCCTGGCTGACGATGTCGCTGCCGGCGCTGTCGAGCCGGCGCTCCGCGAGCAGCAGCACCGAGCCGAGGCCGAGCACGCAGAGCACGCCCTGCAGGAACAGGGTCGGTCCGTCGATGGCGAGCGCGCCCTCCGCGACGAGCCGGTGGGTGCCGTCGTTGGCCAGCCACAGCACCGCGACCAGCGCGGACCCGAGGCCGAGGAGGGAGACGGCGACCTGCAGCTGACGGCGCTGCTCGGCGGGCGCGAAGGCCTCGACGAGCACGCCCACGGTGGCCGCGCCGAGGACGAGCAGGATCGGGAGCAGCGGGAGGTAGGCGATCGACGGCGCCTGGATGTCGGTGGGCATCGTGGTCCCTACTTGCTCTCGCCGGGTGCGGCGTGGGTGGGGGCCGGGTCGGTCGCGCCGACGTCGTGCATGGTCGCGCGGACGGCCGGGTTGATGACGTCGGTGACCGGCTTCGGGTAGAAGCCGAGGACGAGCATGAGCCCGATGAGCGGCGCCAGCGCCGCCACCTCGCGCGCCTTGAGGTCCTTGAACGCGGCGTTCGCGGCCAGCAGCGGGCCCTGCATCGTGCGCTGGTAGGCCAGCAGCACGTACAGCGCGGCGAGCACGATGCCGGTGGTGGCGAGCACGGCGGCCAGCTTGTAGCGGGTGAACGTCCCCAGCAGCACGAGGAACTCGCTGATGAAGGTCGACAGCCCGGGCAGCGCGAGCGCGCTCAGGCCGGCGATGAAGAACATCGCGCCCAGCTTCGGCGCGACCTTCGCGACGCCCTGGTAGTCGGGGATGAGCCGGCTGCGACCGCGGTCGACGAGGAAGCCGACGACGACGAACAGCGCGCCCGTCGAGAGCCCGTGGTTGACCATGTAGAGCACGGCACCGGTGCCGGCCTGCGTCGTGAAGGCGAAGCAGCCCAGGCCGATGAAGCCGAAGTGCGCGACCGAGGTGTAGCTCACCAGCCGCTTGAGGTCCTTCTGCCCCATGGCCAGCAGCGCGCCGTACAGCACCCCGACGACGGACAGCGCGATGACGTACGGCGCCAGCTTGTGCGCGGCGTACGGGAACAGCGGCAGGCAGTACCGCAGGAAGCCGAAGGTGCCGACCTTGTCGAGCACGCCGACGAGCAGCACGGCGCCCCCGGTCGGCGCCTCGGCACCGGCGTCGGGCAGCCAGGTGTGGAACGGGAACAGCGGCGCCTTGATGGCGAACGCCAGGAAGAAGCCGAGGAACAGCCAGACCTGCATCGAGTGGCTGAGCTCGAGGTTGCTCAGCGCCTCGAAGCTGAAGGTGCCGGTGCCGTGCTTGGCCGACTGCACGTACAGGCCGATGACGGCGGCCAGCATGAGCAGCCCGCCGAACAGGCTGTAGAGCAGGAACTTCACCGCGGCGTAGGACCGGCGCGGACCGCCGTACGTCCCGATGAGGAAGTACATCGGGATGAGCATCGCCTCGAAGAACACGTAGAACAGGAAGACGTCGGTCGCGGCGAAGACGCCGATCATCATCGTCTCGAGGACGAGCAGCCAGGCGAAGAACGCCGGTACGCCGCGCCGGCCGGTGCCCGGGGCGTCCCGACCGGAGACCTCGAGGTCCTCGACCGTGTCCCAGCTCGCGAGGATGACGACCGGGACCAGCACGGCGATGAGCGCGATGAGGACGAGCGCGATGCCGTCGACCCCGACCGCGTACTTGACGCCGAAGGCCTTGATCCAGTCGTGCGACTGGACGAACTGGAACCGCGCAGCGCCGCTGGAGCGGTCGTAGTCGACCCAGGCGGCCGCGGTGAGCACGAGCACGACGAGCGAGGTCCCGAGCGCCACCTGCTTGGCGAGCAGGTCGCGGCCCTTGGGCAGCAGTCCGACCGCGAGCGCGCCGACGAGCGGCACGACGCCCAGGATCGTGAGCCACGGGGTCGAGTTCACTGGCCCAACCTCACGGCGAGCAGGGCGGCGACGACGAGGACCGCGCCGCCGAACATGGACAGGGCGTAGGAGCGGACGAAGCCGGTCTGCGCCCTGCGCAGGCGGCCCGAGCTCCCGCCGATGCCGGCCGCGAGCGCGTTGACCGCCCCGTCGATGCCGCGGTTGTCGACCCACACGAGGAAGCGGGTGAGGTACTGGCCCGGGCGCATGAGCAGCGACTCGTTGAGGGAGTCGAAGTAGAGGTTCTTGCGCGCCGCCACCGTGAACGGGGTCACCGCGACAGGCGGGGTGGTCGGGACCGGCTTGGTGCCGTAGGCGTACCAGGCGCCGGCGACGCCACCGGCGACGACGAGCAGGGTGAGCAGCGTGAGGATCGTCGGGCT
Source organism: Mycobacteriales bacterium (assembly GCA_035495395.1). Classification (GTDB taxonomy): domain Bacteria; phylum Actinomycetota; class Actinomycetes; order Mycobacteriales; family SCTD01; genus RYN-111. Next base: position 4,643 of record DATJGA010000177.1, read on the forward strand.
GATGGTGTGCAGCCCGACCTCCTCCTGCTCGCCGAGGCTCGGGACCAGCCACTCCTGGAGCTTGAAGACGTGCAGCAGCAGCACGCCCGACAGGGCCGAGCCGACGCCGAGCAGGATCATCGGCACGGTCATGACCTTCGGCGACTCGTGGGGGTGCTGACCCTCGGTCCAGCGCTTCTCGCCGAAGAAGGTCATCACCATCATGCGCGTCATGTAGAAGGCGGTGAGCGCGGCGCCGAGCAGCGCGGTGGTCCCGAGGACCCAGCCGCGGGTGCCGCCGAGGTCGTACGCCGACTCGATGATCTTGTCCTTGGAGAAGAAGCCGGCGAAGCCCGGGAAGCCGATGATGGCGAGGTAGCCGGCGGCCATGCAGCCGAAGGTCACGGGCATGTACTTCCGCAGCCCGCCGAAGCGCCGGATGTCGACCTGGTCGCCCATGCCGTGCATGACCGAGCCGGCGCTGAGGAACATGCAGGCCTTGAAGAAGCCGTGGGTGAGCAGGTGCAGGATCGCGATCGCGCCGGCACCCGGGATGCCGACCGCGAGGAACATGTACCCGATCTGGCTCACCGTCGAGTAGGCCAGGACCTTCTTGATGTCGTCGTACGCGCAGCCGATGACGCACCCGATCATCAGGGTGACGGCGCCGATCACGGTGACCCAGAAGCGGGCGTCCGCGGAGGCGAGGTAGATCGGCGTGGAGCGCGCGATGAGGTAGACGCCCGCGGTCACCATGGTCGCCGCGTGGATGAGGGCCGAGACCGGGGTCGGGCCCTCCATCGCGTCGGGAAGCCAGGTCTGCAGGGGGAACTGCCCCGACTTGCCGCAGGCCCCGAGCAGGAGCAGCAGGCCGAGCGCGGTCGCCGTGCCGCCGGCGAGGCCGGGGCTGTTGAAGACGCCCTCGAAGGTCGTGGTGCCGAGCGAGGCGAACATGACCATGATCGCGAGCGAGAGGCCGACGTCACCGACCCGGTTGGCGATGAAGGCCTTCTTGGCCGCGGTGGCCGCGTCGGGCTTGAAGTACCAGAAGGCGATGAGCAGGTACGACGCCAGGCCGACGCCCTCCCACCCGACGTACAGCGCGAGGAAGCTGTTGCCGAGGACGAGCAGCAGCATCGCGGCGACGAACAGGTTGAGGTACGCGAAGAAGGTGACCTTGCGGTCGTCGTGCTCCATGTACCCGAGCGAGTACACGTGGATGAGGAAGCCGACGCCGGTGATGAGCAGCACGAACGTCGCCGACAGCGGGTCGAACAGCAGCCCCGCGTCGACCTGGAAGCTGCCGACGGGCACCCAGCTGAACAGGTGCTGGCTGACCTGCCGGTGCTCCTCGCCCTTGAGGGCGAAGAAGCTGATGAGCCCCCAGACGAAGGCCGAGCCCGTCATCGCGCAGGCGAGCAGCGGGCCCCACCGCTCGGCGCGCTTGCCCGCGAGCAGCAGGATCGCGGCGCCGGCGGCCGGCAGGGCGAGCAGCAGCCACAGGGCGGAGAAGGTGCCGGTGGCCGGCACGTACTCCACCTTCTCGGCAGCGCTGAGCAGCGTCACTGGGGGCGTCCCTTAGTACTTGAGGAGGTTGGCGTCGTCGACCGAGGCCGAGCGTCGGGTGCGGAAGATGCTCATGATGATCGCGAGGCCGACGACGACCTCGGCGGCGGCGACCACCATGACGAAGAAGGCCATGATCTGGCCGTCGAGGGTGCCCTTCTCCCGGCTGAACGCGACCAGCGTCAGGTTCACCGAGTTGAGCATCAGCTCGATGCACATGAACACGAGGATCGCGTTGCGGCGCAGCAGCACGCCGAGCGCGCCGACGGTGAACAGCAGGGCCGCGAGGAACAGGTAGTGGTCCGGGCTCATTCGGACTCCTCCTCGAGCGCGGTCAGCGTCGGCGCCAGGCTCTCCTGCGAGACCGAGCCGTCCGGCAGCAGCGCGCCGCGGGCGATGGAGTCGCCGGCGGCGAACACCCCCGGTCCGGGGAGCGGGTAGGGGTGGTCGCTGGAGAAGCGGGCCTTGGCGAGCTCGCGCTGGCTCGACCGCGGCACGAGGCGCTCCTTGTGCGCCAGCACCATCGCGCCCAGCGCTGCCGTGATGAGCAGCGCGCTGGTGAGCTCGAAGGCGAACACGTACTTGGTGAACAGCAGCCGGGCGATGCCGACCACGTTGCCGTCGGCGTTCGCCTGGTCGAGGCCCGCGCCCTTGCCGTTGACGGCGCTGGCGAGCGTGCCGAGGAGCAGTCCGACGAACCCGAGGCCGAGCAGGAAGGCGACCACCCGCTGGCCGCGCAGCGTCTCCACGAGCGAGTCGCTGCTGTCGACCCCGACGAGCATGAGCACGAAGAGGAAGAGCATGAGGATCGCGCCGGTGTAGACGATGACCTGCACCGCCGCGAGGAAGGGCGCGTCCTGCAGCGCGTAGAGGCCGGCCAGGCTGAGCATCACGGCCGCGAGGAACAGCGCGGCGTGCACCGCGTTGCGCGCCAGCACCATGAGGACGGCGGCCACGGCGGCGATCGGCGCGAGGATCCAGAAGCCGACGGCCTCGCCGGTGGTCGAAGCTGCCTCGATCACGGCTTGGCACCTCCCACGTAGTAGTCGGTGTCGGTGCTGCCCAGCCGCATCGGGTGCGGCGGCTGCTCCATGCCGGGCATGAGCGGCGCGAGCAGCTGCTCCTTCGTGAAGATGAGCGACTCCCGGCTGTCGTCGGCCAGCTCGTACTCGTTGGTCATCGTCAGCGAGCGGGTCGGGCACGCCTCGATGCACAGCCCGCAGAAGATGCAGCGCAGGTAGTTGATCTGGTAGACGGAGGCGTACCGCTCCCCCGGGGAGAAGCGCGCGTCCTCGGTGTTGTCGGCGCCCTCGACGTAGATGGCGTCGGCCGGGCAGGCCCAGGCGCACAGCTCGCAGCCGATGCACTTCTCCAACCCGTCCGGGTGCCGGTTGAGCACGTGCCGGCCGTGGAAGCGCGGCGGCATCGGCCGGACGTACTCGGGGTACTCCTCGGTGGTCTTCTTCTTGAACATCGTCGAGAAGGTGACCCCGAACCCCTTGACCGGGTCGAGGAAGGTCATGAGGGGTCCTCCTGGTGACCGACGGGAGCGCTCGGCACCTGCTGCAGGGACCGCGGTGTGGGGGGCACCACGAGGTCGAGCGGCGGCACGGGGAAGCCGCCCTGCTCGACGGGGATGACCTCGTCCGCGACCTGCGCCGGCTCCTGCTTCTCGCGCTGCGGCCAGAGCGTGAACACGAGCATCAGCACGGCGAAGCCGATGCCGAGGTAGGTGACGCGGGTGCGGGTGTCGGAGACCTCGTTGTAGAGGGTGCGGATGCTCGCGACGACGAGGATCCAGACGAGGCTGACCGGGATGAGCACCTTCCAGCCGAGCTTCATGAACTGGTCGTAGCGCAGCCGGGGCAGCGTGCCGCGCAGCCAGATGAAGACGAACAGGAACCCGACCACCTTGAGCAGGAACCAGACCATCGGGAACCAGCCGGTGCTCAGCGCGTGGAAGTGGCTGAACCCGGGCGGCGGGCGCCACCCGCCGAGGAACATCGTCGTGCACAGCGCCGAGACGGTGATGACGTTGATGTACTCGGCGAGGAAGAACATCGCGAACTTCAGCGACGTGTACTCGGTGTGGAACCCGCCGACGAGCTCGGACTCCGCCTCCGGGAGGTCGAAGGGCGCCCGGTTGGTCTCGCCGACCATCGCCACGACGTAGATGAGGAAGCTCACCGGCAGCGTGATCACGAACCACCGCGACTCCTGCGCGGCGACGATCTCGCTCGTGCTCAGCGACCCGGCGTACAGGAAGACGGCGACGAACGACAGGCCCATCGCGACCTCGTAGCTGATGACCTGCGCCGCCGAGCGCAGGCCGCCGAGCAGCGGGTACGGCGAGCCGCTGGACCAGCCGGCGAGCACGATGCCGAAGACGCCGATGCTCGAGCAGGCGAGGATGAACAGCACCCCGATGGGCAGGTCTGTCAGCTGCAGCGCGGTCTGGTGCCCGCCGACGCTGACCGTCGGCCCGAACGGGATGACGGAGAACGCCAGGAACGCGGGTACGGCGGAGACGATCGGCGCGAGGACGTAGACCGGCTTGTCGGCCAGCGCCGGGATGATCTCCTCCTTGAGCGCCAGCTTCAGGCCGTCCGCGAGGGACTGCAGGTAGCCGCGCGGGCCGACCCGGTTCGGGCCCATCCGCTGCTGCATGTAGGAGACGATCTTGCGCTCGAAGACGATGGTGAACAGCGTCAGCACGACGAGCAGCACGAACACGAACAGCGCCTTGCAGATGGTGAGCCAGAACGGCTCGTGCCCGAAGCTCGTCAGCGGCAGCTGGGTGTCGGTGATCACCGGGCACCGCCCTTCGCGAGGCGGACCCGGGAGCCGTGCTGCGCGACGAGGTCGGTGCGCACGTGCGCCGCGTGGCTGCGGGTGGGGAGCCAGACGACGTCGTCGGGCAGCGCGCCGATCACCAGCGGCAGCGTGACGCTGCCGCGGTCGGTCGACACGGTGAGGTCGTCGCCCTCGGCGGCACCGAGGCGGCTGGCCGTGCCGGCGCTCAGCAGCGCGACGGCCCGCCGGGCCGTGCCGGCGAGGTGCGGCTCGCCGTCCTGCAGCGATCCGTCGTCGAGCAGCAGGTGCCAGGTGGACAGCACCGCGTCGCCCTCCGGCTGCTCCTCGGCAGCGGCGCCGGCGGCGACCTCGGTCACGGACGGGGCCGCACCGAGCGCGCCGATCTCGGCTCGCGCCGCCGCGACGTCGGGCAGCCCGATCGGGCGGTCCATCTCGTCGGCCAGCACGTGCAGCACCCGGTGGTCGGACAGCGCGCCGCTGGTCTGCAGCACCGCGTCGAAGGGCCGCGCGCGGCCCTCCCAGTCGAGGTAGGTCCCGGCCTTCTCGACCGCGGCCGCGACGGGCAGCACGACGTCCGCCCGGTCGGTCACCGGCGTACGGCGGAGCTCGAGGCTCACGACGAACTCGGCCCCCTCGAGGGCGTCGAGCGCGAGCGCGGCGTCGGGGCAGTCGGCCGGGTCGACGGCGCCGACGAGCAGCGCCTTGAGCTGCTTGCCCTTGACCGCCTCGAGGATCGCGGTGAGGTCGCGTCCGGGCTCGGCCGGGACGTCGCCCCACACGCCGGCGACGGCGGCTCGAGCAGCAGCGTCGGAGACGAGCCGGCCACCGGGGAGCAGTGTCGGGAGGGCACCGGCGTCGACGGCGCCGCGCTCGCCGGCGCGGCGCGGGACCCAGGCGAGCCGGGCGCCGCTGCTGCGGGCCAGGCTCACGACCGCGGCGAGCGCACCGGGCGCGGAGGCGAGCCGCTCCCCCACGAGGATGACGGCACCCGGGGCGCGCAGCGCCTCGTCGCCGGCGAGCCCCTGGAGGGCGGCCGCCTCCTGACCGGGCACGCTCTGCACGAGGCGCGCGGACAGCTTGGTCGCGCCGCGGCTCAGGTGCGAGGCGACCGTGACGACCTGCTGGTGCTGGCGGCGCACGGCCTTGCGCAGGCGGAGGAAGACGATCGGCGACTCCTCCTCGGGCTCGAAGCCCGCGAGCAGCACGGTCGGCGCCTTCTCGAGGTCGGCGTACGTCGTCTCGAGGTACCGGCCGGCGACGGCGCTCGCCAGGAAGGCCAGCTCCTCGTCGCTGCCGGGCCGGACGCGGGCGTCGACGTCGTTGGTGCCCAGTGCCACCCGGGCGAACTTGGCCCAGGCGTAGGCGTCCTCGACGGTCAGCCGGCCGCCGGGCAGCACGCCGACGCCGCCCTCGTCGCGGGCCAGGGCCAGACCGCGAGCCGCGCGGTCGAGCGCCTCGGTCCAGCTCGCCGGTCGCAGCGCGTTGGTGACGTCGTCACGGACCAGGGGCGTGGTGATGCGGTCGGGCTGGGTGCTGTAGGCGAACGCCCACCGGCCCTTGTCGCAGTTCCACTCGTCGTTGACCTGGGGGTCGTCGCCGGCCATCCGGCGGGTGACC
>DATJGA010000178.1:0-7298 GCA_035495395.1 Mycobacteriales bacterium
CCCGGTCCGACGCCGTCCTCGAAGGAGAGAACCCTTGAGCACCAGCACTTCTCGCCACGCTCCGTCGCCACTGAGCGTCCTGCTCGCCCTGGTGAGCGTGCTCGCCGGAGCGCTCATCGCGCTGGACCGCGCCGAGGCCGACGCGGCCACCAAGACCGTGACGATCCAGAACCTCGCCTTCGTCCCCGAGAACGTCTCCATCGCTGTGGGCGACACCGTGAAGTGGGTCAACAAGGAGACCGACGGCACGCAGCACCACATCCAGTTCGACGACGGTCCGCAGTCCGGGGACCTCAACCCGGGTCAGTCGTGGTCGCGCACCTTCAAGACCAAGGCCAAGTACCACTACCTGTGCAGCATCCACACGTACATGGAGGGGACTGTCACGGTCGGCGGAGGGACCAAGCCGCCGCCGTCACCGGCGCCCGCGCCCTCGCCCACGCCGTCCCCCACACCGGCGGCCACGCCCCTCGTGGAGCTGCCCCGACTGCCCGACCTGCCCGCCGTACCGGACCCGCTCGCGGACGGGAAGGCGCACGACCTCGGGGACGGGACCCAGACCGCGCCGTACACGGTCGTGAACGGCGTGAAGGTCTTCCAGCTGCGGATGGTGCCCAAGAAGTGGGAGGTCACCAGGGGGCACTTCCGGGAGGCGTGGACCTTCAACGGCATCGTCCCGGGCCCGGTCATCAAGGTGAACGAGGGCGACCCGGTCAAGATCGTGGTCAGGAACGACCTGCCCGAGATGACCGCGGTCCACTGGCACGGGATGGAGCTGCCCAACGACCAGGACGGGGTCCCCGGCATCACCCAGAAGGCCATCATGCCCGGGCACTCGTACACCTACCAGTGGACGGCGCTGGTGCCCGGGACCCACTGGTACCACTCGCACATGGGCGGCAACCAGATCGGCCGCGGGCTCTACGGCGCCCTCGAGGTGGTGCCCCGGGTCGGCGACATCGTGGCCGACCGCGACTACCGGCTGATGATCGGCGACGGCGCGCTCGGGCTCACCCTGAACGGGCACTCCTACCCGGACACCAGGCCACTGGTGGCCAACGTCGGTGAGCGCGTGCGCATCCGCCTGATCGGCACCGGTCCGGAGCTGCTGCACCCGATCCACGTCCACGGCCAGCCGTTCGAGGTGTGGGCGCAGGACGGCATGCCGCTACCGGTGCCGCAGAAGATGGACACGCTCGTCGTCGGAGTGGGGCAGACGTACGACATCGTCGTCGTTCCGCGTCGACCCGGGAAGTGGCTGATCCACTGCCACATCTTCAGCCACTCCGAGAGCGCCCACGGGATGCTGGGTCTGGTCACGACGCTGAACGTCGGGCCGTCGACGACCAACTACGTCCCGCTGCCCTACTGACATGAGGCACCTGGGTCGCGTGGTGGCGGTCGCGCTCGTCGTCCTGGCGAGCGCGCTCGTCCACCCCTCCACGGCTGGGGCGCACGCGTCTCTCGTCGCGAGCTCGCCGGCTGAGCTGGACATCCTCACGGCACCGCCCGGGCAGGTGCTCCTCGTCTTCGACGAGGAGGTGGTCCCGCGGCTCAGCTCGGTACTGGTGACGGGTCCCGGCGGCACGCCGGTCGCCGTCGGCCCGCTCAGCCACGGCCGGTTCGGGGGCACGTACCTGACGGCCGGCCTCACGGGACGCGCGGTCGCAGGGGACTACACGGTGCGCTGGCGGGTGGTCAGCACCGACGACGGCCACGCGACAGGCGGGAGCTTCTCCTACCGCACCACCACCGCCGGTACGACGAGAGCCACCGCGATGGTGCGCCCAGCGCGGACGCACGCGGGTGGCAGCGCCGTGGTGAGCACCGTCTACGGCACCGCCCGGTGGACCGCGTTCCTGGGCTTCGCCGTGCTCGTCGGTGGTGCCTGGTTCCTCCTCGCCTGCTCACCGACGGGCTCCCGTCGCAGCCTGCGCCTCGTGGCGACGGGCGGTGCGGCCCTGGCCGCGTCGACCGTCGTCGTGCTCGCCACCTACGGGAGCCAGGCCGAGGGCACCTCGCTGGGCGGCGCGGCGGACCCGGGCCTGCTGCGCGACACGGTCGACTCCCACGTCGGCCACCTGCTGCTGCTGCGGCTGGCCCTGCTCGTGGGGCTGGGCGGTGCCGTGCTCGTCGTCGCCCGGACCCGTCGTCGCGGTCGGCCCGTGCCGCCGCCGCCGCGCGCGGCGGTTCTCGTCGCCGCTGCCGCACTGGCGGCGACCTGGAGCCTGGCCTCGCACAGCGACAGCTCGACGCACCCGCTGCCGATGGTGGCCCTCGACGTGGTGCACCTCGTCGCCTGCGCCGTGTGGCTGGGCGGCCTGATCGTGCTCGGCGCGGACGTGCTGCGCGACAAGGACTCCACCTCCTCCCGTCTCGCCGCACGACGCTTCTCCTCGACGGCGGCGACCTGCGTCGCGGTGCTCGTCGTCTCGGGGTCCGTCCAGGCCTGGCAGCGCGTCGGGTCCGCGGCAGCGCTGCTCGACAACGAGTACGCCCTGCTCCTGCTCGGCAAGCTCGGGCTCGTCTGGATCACGCTGCTGCTCGCCGGGGTGGCCAGGTTCCGCGTGCTCCGCGTCCCCGCGTTCAGCGTGCCGGCTCTGCGTCGCGTCGTGTGCGCGGAGGCGGCACTGGCGGTCGCCGTGCTGACGGTGACCTCGCTGCTGGTCACGACCGAGCCGGCTCGCTCCGCGCACGCCGAGCGGCTCGCAGCCCAGCGGGTCACCTCACGGCCCAGCGCGCTGGCACGACCTGTCGCGCTGGCCGTCCAGCCGCTCAGCGGTCAGGCGCCGTACGACGGGGGCAGGGGCATCGGATCCACCGGCGTCGTCGAGGTGACCGTGGTGTCACCACGGGTCGGCCCCTCGGAGGTGCACATCGCGGTGCTCGACGCCGCCGGTGCGGCCCGCCCCGTGGTCGAGCTCGCTGCGGCGCTCAAGCCGCCGGCAGGACCGCAGCAGCCGGTGCAGCTCCGCGAGGTCGCCGCGGGGCACTACGTCGGCAAGGGACGCTTCACCCAGGCCGGCGGCTGGCGTCTCGGCGTCGCCCTGCGACTCCCGACCGGCGCGGCCGCCCTCGTCACGGTGGGAGTGGCCGTGAGCTGAGGCTCACCGCCGTCCTCGTCGCGGATGAGCCGCGCGCCTCACGTTCGAAACCTGGCTGCTCCTCGGCGGCAATGAGCACCGCCGAGCATCAGGCGTCTGCGAAGGGAGGAGGAGCCGTGCGAGCCGAGCCCGAGGTCGTTCCCGCCGTTCCTCTTCCGTTGCAGGGGTGGTGCGTCGGCGTCACGGGTGCCCGGCGCGGCGCCGACGTCGTGACGCTGCTCGAGGCGCGCGGCGCCCGCGTGCTGCACGTGCCCGCCGTGCGGGTGGTCGCGGGGATCGACGACGGCACGCTGCAGTCGGTGACGAAGGCCTGCCTCGCGGACCCCTTCGACGTCGCCGTCGTCACCTCGCACGTCGGCTTCGAGACCTGGCTGGAGGCGGCCGACGGGTGGGGGCTGGGCGAGGAGCTGCGGCAGGCGCTGGCGAGGTCGCGGGTCTATGCGCGCGGCCCGAAGGCGAGCGGAGCCGTGCACGCGGCCGGTCTGCAGGACGTGGCGTCGCCACCGTGCGAGTCGACGTGGGAGATCCTCGAGCGGCTGCTGTCGACGGACCTCGCAGGAACCCGGATCGCGGTGCAGATGCACGGCGCCTCACTGGACGACTTCATCAGAGCGCTCGGCGCAGCGGGGGCCGACGTCGTCGAGGTGCCCGTGTACCAGGTGCTGCCGCCCGAGGACGAGGCGCTGCTCGAGCGGCTGGTGGAGCGGGTGCTGGCCCGTGACGTGCAGGCCGTGACCTTCACCAGCGCCGCCGCCTCGGCGCACCTCGTCGACGCCGCGCAGCGCCGGGCGGCGCTCCCCGCCCTGGTGCGCGCCTTCGACGACGTCGAGCCGCTGTGCGTGGGGCCGGTCGCCGCAGCGCCGCTCGAGCGCCTCGGCGTGCTCACGGTGCAGCCCGCACAGGCTCGGCTCGGGGCGCTGGTGCACGCCCTGGCCGCCGCCCTCGAACGACGCGCCACGCGCCTGCGAGCCGCCGGGCACGACCTCGAGGTGCGGGGCACGGGTGCCGTGGTGGACGGGACGTTCCGACCGCTCGCGCCGGCGCCGATGGCGCTGCTCCAGGCACTGGCCCGCCACCCGGGCCGCGTGCTGTCGCGGGCCGAGCTGCACCAGGCGCTCCCCGGGAACGGCGACGAGCACACCGTCGAGATGGCTGTCAGCCGGCTCCGCACCGGTCTCGGTGACCCCGGCCTCGTCCTCAACGTCGTGAAGCGGGGGTACCGGCTCGCCTGCGAGCCGGAAGGCCCTGGCGACGAGGACGACATCGAGCAGGCTCGGACACCCACGGCGCTCGCCTCGGTGGGCGGGGCGCAGGGGATCCGGGAGGCCGTGGAGCGGCTGTACGCGCGGCTCGTCGCGGACGCGTCGGTCAGCCACTACTTCGAGGGGGTCGACATGCCCCGCCTGAAGCGGCACCAGGTGCTGCTGCTGTCGCAGCTGCTCGGCGGCCCGGCTCGCTACGCGGGGCCCGACCTCGCCGAGGCGCATGCGCACCTGGGAGTGACCGCCGACGACTACCGCTGCGTGATCGACCACCTCGTCGCCGTGCTGACCGAGCTCGACGTCGACCCGGCGACCGTCGCTGCGGTGAGCCGGACCCTTGGCGGCTTCGAGCCCGACGTGGTCCGGAGGTGACCGCGCGGCGAGCAGGGTCCGCACCGAGCGGTTGCCCGCGTGACGCACACTGAGGGCATGGCCTCGCTGCCCTACGACCACGTGCCGGACGCCGCCCCGGACGCCGAGCCGGACCCGCACTGGCTCGAGCTGCGTCCCGACGGCTGGAAGCTGCCCGTCTCCTACCTGCCACCGGCGATGGCCGGACCGCACCAGGGCTGGACCCGGGCCGCTGCCGTGCTCCTCGTCGCGGTGTTCCTCGGCGCGACCGTGTGCGGGGTCTGCCTGACCTACGGCATCACCCCCTGACCTACAGGCCCAGGCCCGCCAGGGTCTCCTTGTACGCCGCCACGTTGCGCAGCTTGACGTCCTCGAAGCCGCGCACCATCTCGGACGCGCCCGCGGCGGTGACCGCGACCGGGTAGGTCGCGGCCGTCAGGTCGGCAGTGAGCCGCTCGACGAGAGCCGTGTGCGACGCGGCCAGCTCGCGCTCGACGACGCGCACGTGCGCGCGACCGAACGGGTCGAGCCTGCTGCCGCGCAGGACGCGGCCCTTCGCGGTCGCCCGGAGGACCGGCCGCGACCAGGCACCGAGCTTCAGCTTGCGGTCCATGCCCATCGAGCGCAGCGCGGGCGGGTGCAGGTTGTACGTCACCTTCGTCGCGCCGGGCACCTGCAGCTGCACCTCCTCGAGCAGCTCGGGGCGGGTGAGCAGCCGGGCGACCTCGTACTCGTCCTTGTACGCCCACAGGTGCGCGACGCCGCGGGCGACGGCCTCCGAGTACGCCGTCGCGTCCCCCAGGGTCCGCTCGGCGTTCCACGCGCGCTCGACGACGCTGACGAACTCCTCGGCGCGCTTGCGGCCGCTGTGCTCCAGCAGCAGCTGCGCCCGTACGGCGGTCAGCCGGCGCGTCTCGCCGGCGAGAGGCGACGTGCCCAGGTCGAAGACGCGGGGCTCGCGGACCGTCGTCGGGGACACGACCGCGGCGAAGGCGGCCGGGTCCGCAACGGCGACGCGACCCCAGCGGAACGCGGCCACGTTGGCGGCGACGGCGACGCCGTTGAGCTCGACGGCCTCCTCGATCGCGGACGCCGGGAAGGGCAGCACACCGAGCTGGTAGGCCGCGCCGACGAGGAGCAGGTTGGCCGGGGCGGTCGAGCCGAACAGCGCCTCGGAGGCACCGAGCGCGTCGAGCTCGAACACCTTCACGCAGGCGTCACGGATCTTCCGCACCTGGCCGGCGACGTCCGTCGCAGGCACCGAGGCGTCGGCGACCTGGGTGCCGGTCGGCGTCTCGGACGTCGACACCACGGCGAGGGTGAAGTCGGGCGAGCAGACCGCGAGGTTCTTCGGGTCCGCCGCCACGAGCGCGTCGAACGCGAGCAGCACGTCCGCAGTGCCGTGGCCGACGCGGTTGGCCGGGCCCTTGTCGCCCACGCGCAGGTGGCTGGTGACGGGGCCGGCCTTCTGCGACAGCCCCACCTGGTCGAGGCCGGAGAGCCCTTGCGTGTCGAGGGACGAGCGCAGACCCGCAGTCGCCAGCAGCTGGTTCACCGTGACGATGCCGGTGCCGCCGATGCCGGCGAGGAAGACGTCGGCCGAGGTGGCGAGCACCGGCTCGAGCACCTCCGGCGCCTCGGGAGCCCGCCTGCGCGCGGGCTTCTTCTTCGCGGTCGTGACCTGGACGGTGAGGAACGACGGGCAGTCGCCGAGCAGGCAGGAGTAGTCGGTGTTGCAGGAGGTCTGGTCGATGCGCGTCTTGCGGCCGAGCTCGGTCTGCACCGGCTGCACCGACAGGCAGTTGGACTTCACGCCGCAGTCGCCGCAGCCCTCGCAGGTCGCCTCGTCGATGACGACGCGCGTCGTGCGCACCTCCTGCTTGCCGCGCTTGCGGAGCCGCCGGGCCTCGTTGGCGCACTGCTGGTCGTAGATGAGGACCGTGACGCCGGGGACCTCGCGCAGCTCCTTCTGCACCGCGTCCATCTCGTCGCGGTGCCGGACCGTCACGCCGGGCGCGAAGTCCTTGGTGCGCTTGTGCTTCTTGGGCTCGTCGCTGACGACCACGATCTGCGCGACCCTCTCGGCGTGCAGCTTGCGGGTGAGCGCCGGCACCGACAGGCCGCCCTCGGCGTTCTGCGCACCGGTCATCGCGACGACCGAGTTGTAGAGGACCTTGTACGTGATGTTCACCCCGGCCGCGACGGCGAACTGCAGCGCCAGCTGGCCGGAGTGGAAGTACGTGCCGTCGCCGACGTTCTGGAAGATGTGGTTCACGTCGGTGAACGGCGCCTGGCCGATCCACTGCGCGCCCTCGCCGCCCATCTGGGTCAGGCCGAGCACCGCCTGGTCCGGCCGCTCGGTGAGGGTGACCATCGTGTGGCAGCCGATGCCGCCGCCGCCGAGCGAGCCCTCCGGCAGCGGCGTGGAGCGGTTGTGCGGGCAGCCGCTGCAGAAGTACGGCGTGCGCTTGACCGGCGAGATCGACAGCTGGGTGCGCGGGCCGGGGCGTCGTGGCGCCAGCTCGGCCCGGTCGGCGAGGACGGTGCGGAGCACGCCGTCGAGGCGGTCCGCGGAGACCTG
>DATJGA010000179.1:0-6068 GCA_035495395.1 Mycobacteriales bacterium
ATCGTCAACGTCGCGCTCGACCCGCTCGCCCGGGCGCTCGGCGACGACCTGGCCTCGATCAGCTGGGTCGTGACGGCGTACCTGCTGGCGATCGCGGCCGTGTCGCCGATCGCGGGCTGGGCGTCGCGACGGATCGGCACCCGCCGCCTCTACCTGCTCTCGCTCGTGCTGTTCACGCTCGGCTCGCTCGCCTGCGGGCTCGCCTGGGACACCCGCTCGCTGGTGGTCGCGCGGGTCCTGCAGGGGGCCGCGGGCGCGCTGCTCATGCCGGTGGGGCAGGCCATCATCATGCGCGCCGCGGGGCGCGAGAACCTCGGTCGCGTCATGGGCACCCTCGGTGTCCCGACCGTGCTCGCCCCGGTCGTCGGGCCGACGCTCGGCGGCTGGTTGCTCGAGACGCTGTCCTGGCGCTCGATCTTCCTCATCAACCTGCCGATCGGGGTGCTCGCCTTCGTCCTCGGGCTGCGGATCCTGCCCCGTGACGAGGGCGCCCCGACGTACCGGCTCGACTGGCAGGGGCTGGTGCTCGGCTCGCTCGGCCTGACGCTGGTGACGTACGGGCTCTCCCAGGTGGCGGCCGACCCGGCGATCCTGCGCCCCGGTGTCGTGGGGCCGGTGCTCGTCGGGATCGTCCTCGTCGCGGTCTTCGTGCGGCACGCCCTCGGGCGCGAGCACCCGCTGCTCGACCTGCACCTGTTCCGCGACCGCAGCTACGCGCTGGCCTCCGTCGGCGTCTTCGTCAACGGCGCCACCAGCCTCGGCGCGCTGATCCTGCTCCCCCTGTACCTGCAGGGGGTCCGGCACGAGTCGGCGACCACCACCGGCCTGCTCGTCGCGCCGACGGCGATCGGTGTCGTGCTGCTCATGCGCCGCGCGGGTCACCTCACCGACCGGTACGGCGGAGGGCGGGTCGCCACGGTCGGCACCGTGGTCGTGGCGGTCTCCACGCTGCCGCTTGCCTGGATCACCGACGACTCGTCGTACTGGTTCATCACCGGGGTGATGTTCTGCCGCGGGCTCGGCACGGCCCTGGCCGGGATGCCGCTCATGGCCGCCGCGCTCGTGCGCATCCAGGCGGCAAAGGGCTCCGACGCCACCGCGCAGCTGTTCGTCCTGCAGCGCGTCGGCGGGTCGCTCGGCACCGCGTTGTTCGTCGTGGTGCTGGCCCGGACGGCCAGCTTCGGCACGGCGTACGCGACGGCCGCGGCGCTGACCGCGCTGACGCTGGTGCCGGTGCTCGCCCTGGCTGTGGAGCACCGCCGACGCGCCCTCGACCCGGCGCTGCTCGCCGAGCCCGCTGTCTGACGCAGGCCCCGACGCGCCTCTAGGCTGGCCGGGTACGCCGGCCGGCGTGGCGCAGCGGTAGCGCAGCTGTCTTGTAAACAGCAGGTCGTCGGTTCGATCCCGACCGCCGGCTCTCTACTTCGGGTAGCCCGCCAGCTTCTTCTTCGTCGTCAGGCTGTAGATGCCGTCCTGGCAGCGGAACCCGGAGGCGGGCAGGTACCGCACGAAGGAGTTGTTGCGGATGGTCGCGACGACGACGCAGTCGGTCATCCGCTTCTCGCCGACGTCGTTGTCGGGGTACATGTGGTTCGGCGAGAAGGCGTGCACCGCCCGCACCCGCTGCACCATCGCCCCGCGGGTGAGGTTCGGCCCGACCGCGATGGCCTCCTGCACGAACAGCGCGGCCGCGCCCCACGCGAACTGGCCCAGCGAGGTCGGCAGTGCCCCCGGCTTCACCTGCTGCAGCCACTGGGCGTAGAGCTGCAGCTCGGGGTTGCTCGCCCGCTCCTCGAGCAACGAGGTGGGCATCGCGAGGAACACGTTGCCGCCCTCGACCGTGGCACCGGACTGGGCGAGGAAGTTCGGGGTGTACGCCGTGACGGTGGGCATGTAGACCTGCGGCTTGAACTGGAACTGCGCCATCGCCTTGGCCAGGCTCGCCGCCTGCTGGTACGCGCCGACGAAGGTGACGTAGGCGGCGCCGTCGCTCTTGATCTGCTGCGCGGCCGGGGCGTAGTTGGTCTCGGTGGTGGCGACCGGGATCTCGTCGATCCAGTTGAACCCGTAGATGTTGGTGGTCGCCTCCTTGTCCTGCTTGGCGTTCTGCCGCGTCACCTCGCCGTCGGAGTAGACGATCACGGCCTTCTTGATGGCGTCGGGGAACGCCGACGCGAGCCAGCCGTACTGCCCGAAGCTGCGCTGGTCGCCGGTGCCCGCGGCGTTCATGGGGAACGCGTTCGCAACCGCCTTCATCTGGTCGGTCGTGGCGAGCCCGCGCAGGTCGGGGTAGGGCCCGCCCTTCGACTTGCACGCGGCGATGACGGGGGCGGCGCCCTGGTCGAAGGCGGAGATGGAGCCGACGCCGGCGAAGCTGTCGTTGCAGGCCTGGATGCTCGCGCTGCGCGCCGCCCCGCTGTCGAGCTGGGAGTCGAGCGCCTCGACCGCGAGGTGCCGGCCGTAGATGCCGCCCGGGTAGCGGGCGTTGAAGTACTTCGCGTAGGCCTGCACCGCGAACCGGGCGTCCTCGAAGAGCCCCGGCACGGCGCCGGTGACGTCGCTGACGTTGGCGACGGTGATCGACGTCGAGGTGACGCCGACGTCGGTGGCGCCGCCGTTCCCGCCGGCCGGCATCTTCGACCAGTCGGACGTGGCCTGCGTGCCGGGGCCACCCGTCGTACCGGCCTGCGGGCCGGTGACGGCACCGGTGGCGCCGCCCGTCGAGCCACCGGTCGTGCCTGCCTGCGGTCCGCTGGCCCCGCCGGTGCTGCCGCCCAGGACCGGTGCGCCGGTGGTGCTGCCACCCGCGCCGCCGCTCGAGCCCCCGCCGCCGCCCTGCGCGAGGGCGTCGGCGCGCTGCCCCGAGGTCAGGCGCGCTCCGCACGCCGAGGAGGCCAGGGCACCTGCCAGCAGTGCCAGGACGAGTCGCTGGGTAGTGCGCATGCGCACGCTCCTTGTCAGGTCAGCCCTTCTTCGCCCCGGGACCCGGGAACTCCTGCTGCGTGCCCTTGCCCTTGTGCTGCCGGATCCGCTCCTCGACGAGGTTGTTGAACGCTGCCGCGCGCGGCCAGCCCACGTAGTGGGCGAGGAACACCGCGATCTCGCGCAGCTGGTCGGGGGTGAACTCGTCGCGCGCCAGGGCCGCGTCGAGCTGCACCGGCAGCACCGACGTCTCGCCCAGCGCGGCGATCGCGCCGAAGAGCATGAGGCGGCGCTCGCGCACCGTGAGCCCCTCGCGGTTCCAGATGTCGCCGAACAGGTGCTCGGCCGTGACCCGGAAGAACTCCCCGGGCACGTCGGGCACCTGGCCCCAGGCGTACACCTCGGCCATGGTCTCCATGCCCCGCTCTCGTGGGGTGCTGGCCGGGGTCCCCGCAGAAGCGTGAGCGGAGCGAGCGGTTTCGTGGGGTGGGCTCATGGGCTCTCCTCGTGGGGGACGCCGAGCGCGGCGGCCAGGTGGTCCAGGGCGAGCCGCGCGAACGGCAGCTCGACGTCGTGCGCCTCGCCCAGCGCGAGGGCCAGCGCGAGGTCCTTCTCGCCGAGCGTGCGGGTGTGCTCGAACACCGACCGCAGCGCGTCGTCGGCACGGAACGGCTCCGTCGTACGGCGGACCATCACCGCGGAGGGACCGCCGGTGATGACGTCGCTGTGCCGCACGACCGCGGCGAGCTTGCCGAGGTCGAGCCCGCAGCTCTCGGCCAGGCGGGAGGCCTCGGCGGCGGCTGCGAAGCCGGCGAAGGTCAGCAGGTTGCGGGCCAGCTTGGCCTGCGTCCCGGCGCCGGCGGGCCCGAGGTGCAGGACCAGCGAGGCCCAGTGCTGGAACACCGGCTTGGCCCGCTCGTACGCGGACCGCTCGCCCCCGACCATCACCGCCAGCCGGCCCTCTGCTGCGCCGATGGCGCCCCCGGAGACGGGCGCGTCGAGCACGTGCACCCCGAGCGGTGCCGCGCGCGCGGCCAGCTCGGCCGCCGTACCGGTCTCGACGGTGGAGTGCACCGCGACGACGGTCCCCTCGGTGGCGTCCTCGAGCAGCCGGCCGACGACGTCACGGACCTGCGCGTCGGTGAGCACGACGACCGAGATCACGTCGCACTCGACGGCCAGCTCCTTGAGGGTGCCGAACCGCGCGCCGCGCTCGACGAACGGCGCGGCCGCCTCCTCGCGCACGTCGTGGACGAGCAGCTCGGCGGGGTCGAGCCGGGCCGCCATGGCGCCGCCGATGTTGCCCAGCCCGACGAAGCCGATCACGAGCGGAAGACCTGGCCGCCGTCGACGTTGACGACCTGACCGGTGATCCAGCGGGCCTCCTCGGACAGCAGGAACAGGCACATCCCGACGAGGTCGTCGGGGGTGCCGACCCGCTTGATGGCGAGCGCCGCGACGATCGGGTCGATCAGCTCGCCCGCGGTACGGCGGGTGGCGTCGGTGTCGATGGGCCCGGGCGCGATCGCGTTGACCCGGATGCCCTGGCCGCCGAGCTCGTGCGCGAGCTGCTGGGTGAGGCTGTTCACGCCGGCCTTGGCCAGGCCGTAGAAGGACGCGTAGAGCCAGGCCGCGGTGGAGCTCTGGTTGACGATCGCGCCGCCACCGCGCTTGCGCATGCTGCGGACGCAGGCCCGGGTGCACAGCAGCGCGCCGTCGAGGTTCACCGCCATGAAGCGCTTGTAGTAGTCCCAGTCGACGCCGGTGAGGGTGTTGAACTCCATGTCGCCGTAGATGGCGGCGTTGTTCACGAGCAGGTCGATCCCGCCGAGCTCCTCGGTGGTGAACGCGGCCATCGCCTGGGTCGACTCCGGGTCGGACACGTCGACCCGCACCGCCCGCGCGGTGCCGCCGTCGGCCGTGATCTTCTCGGCGACGGTCCTGGCCAGCTCGGCGTTGAGGTCGGCGACCACGACCGCCGCTCCGCGCTGGGCCAGCGCGGTCGCGTACGCCTCGCCGATCCCCTGCGCCGCGCCGGTGACGATCGCGACCTTGTTCTCGAAGCTCATGCGTCAGCTCCCTGCTGGTACGGCGTAGGACGTGATCTCGGTGTACTCCTCGAAGCCGGCCACACCCATCTCGCGGCCGATCCCGGACTGCTTGAACCCGCCGAAGGGGACGTCGGCGCCGTACCAGAGGCCGCCGTTGATGCCGACCGTGCCGGTGCGCAGCTGCTCCGCGATGCCCTGCGCCCGTTGGAGGTCTGCGCCGTACACCGCCCCCGAGAGCCCGTACGGCGAGTCGTTGGCGATGCGGACGGCGTCGGCGTCGTCGTCGTACGGCAGGGCCACGAGGACGGGCCCGAAGACCTCCTCGCGGGCGATCTCGGCGTCGTTGCCGACACCCACGACGAGGGTCGGCTCGAGGAAGTAGCCCTTGTCGCGGTCGGCGCGGCGGCCGCCGGTGGCGAAGGTGGCGCCGGCGTCCTTCGCACGGGTGAGGAACCCCTCGACCCGGTCGCGCTGCCGGGCGCTGATGACCGGGCCGCAGACGGTGCCGGGGTCGGTCGGGTCTCCGGCGCCGAGCGACGACAGCGTCGCGGCGAGCAGGTCGACGCCCTCGTCGTACCGGCTCCGCGGCAGCAGCACGCGGGTGGTGAGGGCGCAGCCCTGGCCGGCGTGCACGATGCCGGAGAAGGCGGCGAAGCCGCAGGCCTCGGCCAGCTTCTCGTCGTCAAGGGCGATGAAGGCGGACTTGCCGCCGAGCTCGAGGAAGACCCGCTTCAGCGTCTCCGCGGCGCTCGCCATGACGCGTCGTCCGGTGGCCGTGGAACCGGTGAAGCTCACCAGGTCGACGCGCGGGTCCGTGCTCAGCAGCGCGCCGAGCTGGTGGTCGGAGGAGGTGAGGACGTTGACGACCCCGGCCGGGATGTCGGTGCGCTCGGCGACGAGCTGGCCCACGGCCGTGGCGCACCAGGGGGTGTCGGGGGCGGCCTTGAGCACCACGGTGCAGCCGGCGGCGAGCGCCGGGCCGAGCTTGGCGAGGTTGATCTGGTGCGGGAAGTTCCAGGGCGTGATGGCGGCGACGACCCCGGCGGGTTGCCGCTTCGTGTACCGGCGGCTCTTGATGCCCATGACCTCGGACTC
>DATJGA010000180.1:0-11822 GCA_035495395.1 Mycobacteriales bacterium
CAGCGACAGGTACCGGGTGAGCGGGGTGTCGATGGTGGGGCCGATGAAGTTGGTGAAGCGCAGCACCGACAGCGTCACGTCGGGGCGGCGGCGGCCGAAGCCGCGGACGTAGCCCTCGACCTCGACGGCGTCCTTGGCGTAGCCGGACTTGGGGAGCGCGCGCGGCTCGGCGTCCTCGGTGAACAGCGCCGGGTCGCGCGGGCTGGAGCCGTAGACGGCGGTGGTGCTCTTCACGACGAGGCGCTGCATCGACGGCGCCTTCTGGCACGCAGCGAGCAGCTGCATCGTGCCGATGACGTTGATCTCCTTCATCGCCGTGCGGCCACCGGCGCCCAGCGGCGTGGCGATGACGTTCATGTGCACGACGGTGTCGACCTCGGCCTGGGCGATCACCTTGGCGATGAGGGGGTTGCGGATGTCGGCGCGCACGAACTCGGTGCGGCCGAGCTGGGGCAGCGTCTCCGGTCGTGGCTGCACGGTGTCGACGCCGATGACGCGCTCGATCGTCGGGTCCGCGGCGAGGGTGCTCGCCAGGCGGGTGCCGAGGTACCGGCTGACCCCCGTGACGAGGACGACGCGCGGCTTCACGTGAGGCTCCCTCGTCGGTGTCGGAGGTCCGAATCGTACCGACGGCAGGTTTCGCGGGTGTGACGCGGCCGGGCCGGCTCCCGCGGGACCACTACTTCTTGTTGCGGCGCTGGACGCGGGTCTTCTTCAGCAGCTTGCGGTGCTTCTTCTTGGCCATCCGCTTGCGGCGCTTCTTGATGACGGAACCCACGTCGGACCTCTGCTCACAGGTATCGGTACGGAAACCGGCAGTCTACCGGTCGGACGCGCCGGGCCTACCCGGCCTCGGTGAAGGCCCCGCTCAGGTAGAGGTGGACGGCGCGCTCGGGGACGCGGAAGGAGCGGCCGACCCGCACGCTGGCGAGCTCGCCGGAGTGCACGAGCCGGTAGACCGTCATGCGGGAGACCCGCATCAGGGCCGCGACCTCGGCCACGGTCAGGAAGCGGATCTCGCTCAAGTTGCTGGAGGTCATCGCGCACGCACCCGTCGACACGGCGCGGCCGGGGGCTTCCCCACCCTCGGACAGGACACGCACGTGCTCACTGAGAGTATCGGGACACGTGTGACTGAGGTAGTGGCCCATTCGGCGCAACGGTGCTATTGGGCGCGAAGAGGGTCCAACCCGTACGCCGGGAACACCGCGTCCCGCGCGGCCTCGATCGCGTCGTCCACCGCGCGGCTCAGCCGGTCCCCCTCGGCACCGAGCGGGTCGGCCGGCTCCCAGGGGGTCCAGGCGGCCGTCGCGCCGTCGAGCAGCGCCGTCGGGGCGGTCTCCCGGCCCCGCTCGTGGGCCTCCTCGCGCCAGGCGTTGGGGGTCGCGCCGTCGACCGAGGTGCCCGCGACCTCGGCGAGCAGGTGGGTCCACGCCCGCGGCACGACCTGCACCGGCTCGTAGCCGCCGCCGCCCAGCGCCACCCACCTGCCGTCGCACAGCTCGTGGGCCAGGCCGTGCAGCGCCCGGTAGGCCACCCGCTGCCCGTCGACGCTCATCATCAGGTGGGCGAGCGGGTCGAGCGCGTGGGTGTCGCAGCCGTGCTGGGTGACGAGCACCTGCGGGTCGAAGGCGCGCAGCAGCGGCGGTACGACGGCGTGGAAGGCGCGGAGCCAGCCGGCGTCGCCGGTGCCCGCCGGCAGCGCGACGTTGACGCTCGTCCCGCGGCCGTGCCCTGCGCCGGTCTCGTCGGAGAACCCGGTGCCGGGGAACAGCGTCATCCCCGTCTCGTGCAGGGAGATCGTGAGCACCCGCGGGTCGTCGTAGAACGCGGCCTGGACGCCGTCGCCGTGGTGGACGTCGACGTCGACGTACGCCACCCGCTGGGCTCCCGCCGAGAGCAGCCAGGCGATCGCCACGGCCGGGTCGTCGTACACGCAGAAGCCGGACGCGCGGTCGCGCATGGCGTGGTGCAGCCCACCGGAGAGGTTGACGGCGTGCTCGTGCGTGCCCTCCCAGACGGCACGGGCGGCGTCGACGCTGGCGCCGGTGACGAGGGAGGCCGCCTCGTGCATGCGCGGGAAGACCGGGACGTCGCCGGTGCCGAGCCCCCAGCGCAGCGACAGCCGGCCGAGCAGGTCGTCGGGGGCGCGCCGCACCGAGGCGATGTACATCGGGTCGTGCACGAGCTCGAGCAGGTCGTCGCCCGCGGCCCGCGGCGCGCGCACGTCGACCTTGTCGAGCACGCCGAGCTGGCCGGCGAGCGACATCGTCAGCTCCAGCCGGAGCGGGCGCAGCGGGTGGGTGGGGCCGAAGTCGTACGCGCTGAAGACGTCGTCCCAGACGACCAGCGTGGACGCGCTCACGCCTTCAGTTAACCCCCCGCGAGCTCGCGGCTGCGGTCCCTCGCTGCTTCCAGCGCCGCCAGCATCGCCGCCCGCACGCCGTGGTCCTCCATGACCCGGATCGCGCTGATGGTCGTGCCCGCCGGGGACATCACCGCCTCGCGCAGGACCACCGGGTGCTCGTCGGACTCCTGCAGCATCCGGGCGCTGCCGACGGCGGTCTGGACGATGAGCTCGGCGGCGACGGCACGCGGCAGGCCGAGCAGGATGCCGGCGTCGATCATCGCCTCGACGAGGTAGAAGAAGTACGCCGGACCGCTGCCCGACAGGGCGGTGACCGCGTCCTGCTGGTGCTCAGGGACGCGGATGACCCGTCCGACGTGACGGAGCAGGTCCTCGACGAGCGCGAGGTGCTCCTCCTTCGCGTGGCTGCCGGGCGAGATGGCGGACATCGCCTCGTCGACGAAGACCGGCGTGTTCGTCATCACCCGCACGACGTGGGTGCCCGCGGGCAGCTCCTCCTCGAGCAGCGAGGTGGTGATGCCGGCGGCCATGCTGACGACCAGCGTCTCGGGGCGGACCGAGCCGGCGATCTCCTTGAGCGCGGCGCGCATGTCCTGCGGCTTGACCGCGAGCAGCACGACGTCGGCGCGCGCCACGGCGTCCGCCGGTGTGGCGGTGGCGACGCCGTACGTCTCCTCGATCTCGCGCGAGCGGCCTTCGTACCGCTCGGCCCCGATGACGTCCCCCTTCGGGGTGCCCGAGCGCAGCAGCCCGGACAGCAGCGCCTCGCCGAGCTTGCCGACGCCGACGAGCGCGAACGTCGTCACGACTTGCTCGCGAGGGAGCGCAGGAAGAAGGTCACGTTGGCGGGGCGCTCGGCGAGCCGGCGCATGAAGTAGCCGTACCACTCGTCGCCGTAGGGCAGGTACACGCGCACGGTCTCCCCCTCCGCCGCCAGCCGCTCCTGCTCGGTCGGCCGGATGCCGTAGAGCATCTGGAACTCGTAGGTGCCCTTGGCCCGCTCCTTGGCCAGGTCGAGGCCGATGGCCACGAGGCGCGGGTCGTGGGTGGCGAGCATCGGGTACCCCGGGCCGGCCATGAGGACCTTCATGCAGCGGACGTAGGAGCGGTCGACGTCCTTCGCGCCCTGGAACGCGACCGAGGCCGGCTCCTTGTACGCGCCCTTGCACAGCCGCACCCGGCTGCCCTCGGTCGCGAGGTCGCGGCAGTCCGCCTCGGTGCGGTGCAGGTACGACTGCAGCACCGCGCCGGTGCCCGGGAAGTCCTGACGGAGCTTGCCGAGGATGTCCAGCGTGGAGTCCGTCGTGGTGTGGTCCTCCATGTCGAGGGTCACCGTCGTCCCGGCGTCGGCCGCGGCCTGGCAGATGCGGGTGGCGTGGTCGAGGGCCATCGCCTCGTCGAAGGCCTGGCCCACGGCGGACAGCTTGACGCTCACCTCGGCGCGGCCCTGCCTGGTCAGGCCGGCGTCGGCCAACCGGCCGAGGAGGGCGACGTAGGCGTCGGCCGTCGCCTGCGCCTGCGTGGCGTCGAGGGTGTCCTCACCGAGGTAGTCGATGGTGACGGCGCGGCCGCTGGTCACGAGCTCGGTCGTGGCGTGCACGGCGTCGTCGAGCGACGCGCCCGGGACGAAGCGGTTGACGACCTGCTTGGTGACCGGCGCGTGCTCGACCACGCGGCGCAGCGCACCGCTCCGCGACGCGGCGAGGATGACCTGACGGAGCATGTCGGGAAGGGTATGCGAGGTGCAGGACCACGACGTGGTGATCGCCGGCCTGGGGCCGGTCGGTGCCGTCCTCGCGCTGCGCCTGTCCCGGGCCGGGATGTCGGTGCTCGTCGTCGAGCGCACCTCCTCGCCGTACCCGCTGCCGCGGGCGATCGCGGCGGACGACGAGGTGCAGGAGCTGCTGGCGCGCTGCGACCCGGGCCTGGTGGCCCCGATGCTGCACGACCAGCCGGTGCGGTTCGTCTCGCGCGGCCGCACGCTCGGCGAGATCCGGTTCCCCCGGTCCGCGGCCGGCTTCAGCGGGCTGTCGTTCTTCCACCAGCCGACGCTCGAGGCCGGCCTGCAGGCGCTGCTCACCTGCGAGGTACGGCGGGGCGTGGGCGTGACGGGCTTCGCCGCCGACGGGTCGGGGGTGACGGTGCGGACGGACGACGGCGAGGTGCGGGCCGGCTGGCTCGTGGGGTGCGACGGGGCCTCCTCGACCGTGCGCACCCTCGCCGGCATCGGCTGGCGCGGTCGTGAGCTGCCGCACCGCTGGCACGTCGTGGACTGCTCCGGCGGCTACCGGGACGGCTTCACGTACACCTGCGAGCCGGCGATGCCGACCGTGGACATGCCGATGCCCGGCGGCCACCGGTGGGAGTTCCTGCTGCGCGACGGGCAGGCACCGCCGGCGGTGCCGCTGCCGGTGGTCCGGGCGACCGACTACACCTACGGGGCCCGGCGCGCCACGGAGTGGGTGCGCGGCCGGGTGCTGCTGGCCGGGGACGCCGCGCACACCATGCCGCCCTTCGCGGGCCAGGGGCTCGGCGCCGGCGTCCGCGACGCCTGGGCACTGGGGACGCTGCTGCCGGCCGGGCGGGTCGGCGAGTACCAGGGGCTGCGGGCGCCGCACGTGCGCGAGATGACGCGGCTCTCCCTGCTCGTCGGTGCCGTGCTGCAGGCCGAGCACGGCACCCGGGCACGAGATGCCCTGCTGCACAAGGCCTTTCGAGCGCCGGGCCTCGGGCCGTGGCTCGCGCGAGGGGGCCCGCGACGACCCCGCTCAGGCGTGCTGGAGCTGTGACCGGCGACGCAGCGCCACCAGGCACAGCACGACGGTGACCGCCTCGCTCACCACCGACACGACGCCCCACGGCTCCACCCAGTTGCCGACGTCGTCGGCCAGCAGGGGGAAGGCGACCAGCCGGGTCGCGGCGTAGGTCGCCAGCGCGCCTCCGCACCACAGCACCATCGCGCCCTGCACGACGCGGCTGTCACGCGCGGCCGCGGCCAGCGCGAGACCGCCGCAGACGGCAGCGAAGACGACGAAGGCCCACCCCATGTACGGCGCCTCCTCGAGGTGCTCGCCCGTGACCGGCACGTGCGCAGCGGCCGCCACCAGGGCGGCGGCGACGAGCGCCGCGCGGAGGGGCAGGGGCGTGGCTGCAGAGGTGCTCATGACCAGGCCTTCGTCGTACGCGGTGTGCCGGATCGGTTGCGGAGAAAGGTGATCCGCTGACGACGCGGTGCGCGAAGGCCCCGGTGTGAGACGACACCTGACCCTCGTGGGCCTGCTCCTCCTGGCCGGTTGCGCCGGCTCCTCCGGTACGGCGGCGACCCCGCCCCCGGACGAGCGCGGCGCGATCTCGATCACGGCGACGGACGACTTCCGCTTCGTGCCGGCCGCCGTGACGGCACACCCGGGTCAGGTGCGGATCGTGCTGAAGAACACGGGCTCCTACCCGCACAACATCTCCTTCCCCGACCTGCACGTGACCTCGAAGACGGTCAGCGGGACCCCTGGCAGCACGGCCACCGAGCTCCTGCTCACGGTCGCCAAGCCCGGCCGCTACCGGTTCGTCTGCACCTTCCACGACCAGGCCGGCATGACCGGCTCGCTCGACGTCACCTCCTGAGAACACCTGCCCCGAAAGGAACCACCGTGTCCCGCTCTCTCCTCACCCGAGGCGCCCTCGGCGTCGCCGCCGTCGCTCTCGCCGCCACCGCGTGCGGCAGCAGCGCCAACGGCAGCACGGCCGCACCGTCCCCGTCGATGTCGTCGACGAGCGCCACGACGGAGACGGCTGCTGCCGCCCTCCGCGCGGGGCTCACCGGCCTGCTGCGCCAGCACGTGGACCTGACCGCGTTCGCGGTGCAGGACCTGGTCGCCAAGGGCAGCCTCGACGACGCCCGCGTCAAGGGCTCGCTCAGCGCCCTCAACGACAACACCAACGCGCTCGGCGACGCCATCGGCTCGCTGTACGGCGACGCCGCCAAGACGCAGTTCCTCAAGCTCTGGAACGACCACATCGGGTTCTTCGTGACCTACATCAAGGGCGACCTCACCCACAGCGCTGCCCTCAAGAAGCAGGCGAACACCCAGCTCGACGGGTACCGCGCGGGCTTCGGCGCCTTCGTCGAGAGCGCCACCAACAAGGCGCTGCCGGCTGACGCCGTCGCGCAGGAGCTCGTGGGCCACATCCAGACGCTGGAGGCGGCGATCGACGCCATCGTGGCGAAGAGCCCGAAGGCCCCGGAGCTCATCGGCATGGCGGCCGACCACATGGACGGCACGGCCAAGGCGCTCGCCGGCGGCATCGCGACGGCGAAGTCGCTCGCCGGTGACGCGGGCGGCGACGGCAGCGGCCTGCGCGCCGCGCTGACCGGCCTGCTCGTGCAGCACGTCGCCGCCACCGGCGTCGTCATCCAGACCGTCGCGGAGACCGGCAGCCTGACCGGTGCCCGCACCGTCGGCGCGGTGGCCGCCCTGACCGCGAACACGAACGCCCTGGGCGACGCCATCGGCGGGCTCTACGGCCCGGCCGCGAAGACCGAGTTCCTCAAGCAGTGGAACGCCCACATCGGGTTCTTCGTGACGTACACCAAGGGCGTCGTCGGCAAGGACGCGAAGATGAGGGCGCTCGCGAACAAGCAGCTCGACGGCTACCGCGCGCAGTTCGGCGCGTTCATCGAGGGCGCCACCAACAAGGCGCTGCCCGCCGACGCCGTCGCGCAGGAGCTGGTCGGCCACATCCAGACGCTGGAGGCCGCCATCGACGCGATCGTCGCCGGCAAGGCCAACGCCTCGTCGCTGCTGTCGATGGCCGAGATGCACATGCCCGGTACGGCGGCCGCGCTGGCCAAGGGCATCGCGACCGCGAAGCCGGACGTCATCAAGAGCTAGTCCTGCCTCAGCACGACCCGTCGCCCCCGGGACCGATCCGAATCGGTCCCGGGGGCGAACGTCGTGTGTGACCCCATCCCCGACCAGGCAGAGTGGCCGTGTGAACCCGCACGCCCTGGAGGACGCCGCGCTGCTCGCGCGCGTCGCCGAGGGCGACGAGTCGGCCGTCGAGGCGCTCTACGCGCGGTACGGCGGCCCCTGCTACGGCCTGGCCCGCCGCATCCTCGACGACGCCCAGCTCGCCGAGGACGTCGTGCAGCAGGTGTTCCTCGCGCTGTGGCAGGGCAGCGGCTTCGACC
Organism: Mycobacteriales bacterium; assembly: GCA_035495395.1. GTDB lineage: Bacteria > Actinomycetota > Actinomycetes > Mycobacteriales > SCTD01 > RYN-111. The sequence continues at coordinate 7,557 of DATJGA010000180.1, forward strand.
CCTCCCGTGGGGCGGTCAGCACCTGGCTGCTGTCGGTCACGCACCACAAGGCGGTCGACGCCGTACGGCGGGAGAGCACCAGGCGCAAGCGGCTGGCCGGCGAGCAGGTGCTGCTCGAGACGGCCGCCTCGGGCCCGGGCCCGGACGACGAGGCCTGGCGGCTGCTGCGGGCCGAGCGCACCCGTGACGGACTGCGCGGGCTGCCGGCCGAGCAGCGCGAGGTGCTGCTGCTGGCCTACTACGGGGGCTACACACAGCGCGAGATCGCGGAGATGACCGGGCTGCCGCTCGGCACGGTGAAGAGCCGCACCCTGGTCGCCATGCGCAAGCTGCGCGACGTGCTGGGGAACGACGTGGGCGAGAACGAGGGGCGAGGCGCATGAACGAGCACGAGCACTGGGAGGAGCTGGCCGCCGGCTACGCGCTGAGCGCGCTGGAGCCCGACGAGGCCGAGGCGTTCACCGCGCACCTGGCGTCGTGCGCCCGCTGCCAGGACGTGCTGGCCGACCACGAGCTCGTCGCGGCGCAGCTCGGGACGCTCGTGGAGGACGTGGAGGCCCCCTCGTGGAGCAGCCTGCGCTCCCGGGTCGTCGGCGAGCCCGCGCCCGTGACCTCGCTCAGCGAGGTGCGGGCCCGTCGCCGCGCCCCGCGGCTGCTCAGCGCGGCCGCCGGCCTCGTGCTGCTGGCCGGCGGCGCTGTGCTCGGCTGGCAGGTCACGCGCGACAGCGCCCCCAGCGGCCAGGAGCAGGTGCTCGCGGCCTGCACGACGCAGTCCGGCTGCCACGCGGTCGACCTGCAGGGCAAGGCCACGGTCGTGGTGTCGGGCGGCTCGGCCCGGCTGCTCGCGACCTCGCTCCCTCGCGCCACCGCGGGCCACGTCTACGTGCTGTGGCAGCTGCCGCGGGCCGGACGACCCACGATGGTCGGCACGCTCGACCGCACCGGTGACGGCACCGTCGGGGAGGCGCACCCGCTCGCCCTCCCGTACGGCGAGACCGCTGCGTTCGGCCTCAGCCTCGAGCCGGCGTCCGTCGTACCCACCGGTCCCACGGACGTCGTGGCCGTCGGAACGGCCTAGCCGTCCAGGACGGCCGTCAGACCACCGCCCCGCGCTCTTGTCGAGCCGACAAGGCCTCAGTGCAGGCGGACGGTGGTGACGACGCCGGCGTGGTCGGACGGCCAGAACGGCGGAGCGGCCTGGAAGGGCGTGGCACCGACGACGTGCGAGGCCAGCGGGTGCACCGCGTGCGCGAGCACGAGGTCGATCCGCGTGTGCAGCGCCGACACCGGGTTGATGAGCAGGCCGGACTGGCAGCAGGTCGCGACCTCGGGCCCCTGCCAGGAGTCGCGGAAGTAGTCCGCGGTCAGCCCGGCGTACGTCGTGGTGGTGCTGCCGTCGCTGGCGCTGTTGAAGTCACCGACCGCGATGACGGCACCCGGCGCCTTCACCAGCTGCAGGAACTCGGCACCCTGGGCCTCCTGCACGGCCGGGAAGTCCTCGGTCTCCAGGTGGGTCACCGCGAAGCGGAAGCGCTGCCCGCCGTACGTTCCGTCGACGGTGGCCCAGCCGCGCGCGAACGACAGCGGACCGACGGGCGTGCTCAGCACCTCCTGCGCCACGTAGTTGCCGTGCCGGGCGTTGCCGACGGACAGCCCGGCGGTGTCGGTGTTCACGAGCACGACGTCGCGGTCCTGGAACCGGATCAGGCAGGCGCCGACGGGTCCGGCGCACGGCGCGACGAGCGGCAGCGGCCCGATGTCCGCGTTGTCCGAGACGGCGGCGACCGCGTAGTGCAGGCCGCGGGCGGCGAGCTGGGCCTGCAGGATCGCCAGGTAGTCCAGGCTCGGCGCGGCCGAGGGACCGGTCACCGTCCAGTTCGAGACCTCCTCGAGCCCGACCAGGTCAGGCGTGTCCGCCGCGATCTCGTCGGCGAGCGCCCCGGCCCGGGTCGGGAAGTCGGTGAACAGCACGCGGCCGTAGATGGTGGCCACGGCGACGAGCAGGTCGGTCGGCGTCGTCGCGGTGATGGCCGGTGCGAGGTCCGCCCCGAGGTAGATGTTGCGCGTCATCACCGTGAGCTCGTGGCCGGCACGGGGGGAGGCGCCGGCGGTCCCTGGAGCGACGAGCCCCGTCGTCGCAAGCACACCGATCAGGACACGGGCGAGAAGTCGGGTCATGAGGCGACGCAACGCCCCTGACCAGGTGCGGTCAATGGCACGTCCGCACCGCACGGGGCCGGGCCGTTGGACCCGAAACCGGAGGGCCTGCGCACAAGCAGCGCTCTGCTGCAAATGCCACCATGTCCTGATGAAGCCGCTCGTCGCCCTCGTCGTGGGCGCCCTCGTCGCTGCCGCCGTACCGGGGGCCGCCGCGGGCAGTCCCGCGGGCGCGACCTGCCGGGCGCTCCGCCCGCACCGCTGGGCACCGGCGACGGGTGCACCGGACCCGCGCGGGGACCTGCGGGTGGTGGGCATCCAGTACAAGCAGGACGTCGCGAACGTCGCGACCTACGCCGCCTTCCGCACGGCGATGCGGTGCCTCGTCGAGGACTTCGTGCAGCCGCTGCGCCGCCCCGGGGTGCCGACCCTCGTCGTCTTCAACGAGGACATCGGGCTGATGACGCTCGCCACCGGCACCCGCGGGGCGGTCGTCCGGGAGCAGGCCGGCACGGCACTGCGCGCCCCCGTCGGGGACCAGGAGCCCGCGGCTGCGGCCTCCGCCCTCGGCCAGCTCAACGCGGCGTACGCGCCGCAGGTCGCGGCGTACCAGGCGATGTACGCGCCGGTCGACCCGCGCAAGCAGGTGCTGCTCGCCGCCACCGACACCTTCGTGCGCGCGTTCAGCACCACGTTCAGCGACATCGCCCGCGACTACGGCGTGTACGTCGTGGCGAGCAACAACATGGCGACGTACCGCGAGACGCACGACCCCGCCGAGGTGGCGCTGTTCGGCGACCCGGAGGCGGACGACGGCCGCGCGTTCGTCGCGACCTCCGGACGGGTGGCGAACGCGACGTTCCTGTGGGGGCCGAAGGACACCCACCCGGCCGCTCCGGCGGGAGCGAAGAACCTCCTGTTCCGCAACGAGAAGGTGCCGCTCACCTCGACCGAGCAGACGCTGCTCGCGCTCGACGAGGGCCCGGTCACCGGCCCGGCCGCCCTCGCCAACGCCCGGGGCTGGGTGGTCGCCGGGCACCGGCTCGGGTTCGGCACCAGCCTGCCCGCCTTCGCCTGGGGGTACGAGTTCGGCAAGCGCCCCAAGGGGTTCCGGCCCTGCGCGGACATCCGCACCAGCTACGCCTCCTGCATGGACTCCCTCGGCGTCGACACGCTCGTGCAGGCCGAGGCGAACAACGGCCGCTGGACCGGCAACGGCGGGATGGGCTACTGGCAGCCGCTGGAGTGGATGCAGTCGGCCTGGCGGTCGGTGGCCGACCCGACGCTGCGGATCCGGTACGCCGTCAACCCGTTCATGGTGGGCAACCTGCTCGACATGCCCTTCGACGGGCAGTCCGCGATCCTCGCCCGCGGCGCGCACCGCACGCCGCGCACGTACGTCGGCAACACGGTGCCGGAGCGGCTCGAGTCGGGCCTCAAGCCGCAGTTCCTCGCCCTCGCCCCCTGGGTGCGGCGGGACGGGCCGCGCGCCGACCTGCTGGCGCAGAGCGCCCGGCTGGCGCCCGGGTCAGGGGACGCGCAGGAGAACGACTACCTCGAGACCGCGGTGTACGCCGACCTGCTGCCCGTCAGGTGAGGCCGACGACCTCGCCGTCCGCGGTGAGGTCCATGTCCTGGAAGTGCGCGTGCGACGGCAGCCCGGGCATCGTCGCGATGGCCCCGGCGTACACGGTCACGTAGCCCGCGCCTGCGGCCAGCCGCAGGTCGCGCACCGGCAGGTCGAACCCGACCGGTGCGCCGACGGCCTTCGGGTCCGCCGACAGCGACAGGTGCGTCTTCGCCATGCACACCGGCAGACCGCCGTACCCGGCCTCGGTGAGCCGTACGACGCGCTCGCGCGCCACCTCGGACCACAGCACCTCGTCGGCGCCGTAGACCTTCGTCGCGAGCGCCTCGACCTTGGCGCGCAGCGAGTCGTCCGGCAGGTACGACGGGACGAAGGTCGACGGGGTGTCGCAGGCGAGGACGACCGCGACCGCGAGGTCGAGGCACCCCTCGGCGCCACGGGTGTACGGCTCGGAGCTGACGACCGCGCAGCCCGCCTCCTTGACGGTGTCGAGCACCCGGCTGACCTCCTCGGCGGTGTCG
>DATJGA010000181.1:0-7954 GCA_035495395.1 Mycobacteriales bacterium
GACCTGGATGTCCACAGCCTCGCGGATGGCCTTGACGCCCTCGCGTACCTGGGTCATGAGCTTCTCGTCCGGCCCCCGCACCGCCGCGACGATGCAGAACTCGGTGGCCCCTGTGGCCCGCGTCTCGACCGCGGCCTTGACCAGCGACGGGATGTCGAGCCAGGCAGCGCGCACGGGGGAGGGGAACAGCCCGCTCTGGCTGCAGAAGTGGCAGTCCTCGGGGCAGCCGCCGGTCTTCAGGCTGACGATCCCCTCGACCTCGACCTCGGGGCCGCAGTGCGCCAGCCGCACCTCGTGGGCCAGCTCCAGCAGCTCGGGCAGCCGCTCGTCCGGGAGCTGGAGCGCGGCCAGGGCCTGCTCCTCGCTCAGCCCCACCCCGCGCCCGAGCACCTGCTCGCGCGCCACCTCGAGAACGTCCGTCAGCAGCTCCGTCACCCGACCATTCTCACAGGCTCCCTCGTGCTCCCGCCGGCGGGGTTACCGATCGCTAACCGACCGCTCAGGACTCCCAGGTACGGCGGAACGCGCGGGCGTCGAAGCTGCCGCCCAGCTGGGGTCCGAGCCCGGCCCGTGCGACCTCGCGGAACTCCTCGCCCCCGAGCCCCCCGGCGCCGGCGGGCAGCACCCCGAGCAGCGGCCGGGCGGCCAGCGTCTCGAGGTCGCGCAGGTTGCTGCGCTCGGCCAGGCCGGGGTCGGCCGGCCACGACCCGACGACGACCCCGCTGAGCTCCACCCCCCTGTGGGCGAGCGCCTCGAGCGTCAGTGCCGTGTGGTTGAGGGTCCCGAGCTGCGGCCCCGCGACCACGAGCACGGGCGCCCGCAGCCCGCGGGCGAGGTCGGCCAGCGTCGTGCCGTCCTCGTCGAAGCGCACCAGCAGCCCCCCGGCGCCCTCCACCAGGACCAGCTCGTGCTCGCGGTCCAGCCGCAGCACCAGGTCGTAGAACCGCGCCGGGTCCATCGGCTCGCGCCCGGAGCGGCGGGCGGCGGCGGCGGGGGAGAGCGGGTCCGGGTACCGCACCAGCTCGTGGGTGTCGGCGCAGCCGCTGAGCCGGGTCACCTCGGCCAGGTCGCCGGGCTCGCCGTCCGCCACGCCGGTCTGCGCCGGCTTCACCACGGCGACCGACGTACCGCGCTCGACGGCCAGGGCCGCGAGGGCCGCCGTCACCACCGTCTTGCCGACGTCGGTGCTCGTCCCCGTGACGACCAGCACGCTCATCCGACGGCCGCGAGCACGACCGACGCGGCGCGCGACACCTCGTCGGGCGTGAGGTCGGCGCGGGCGGTCAGCCGCAGGCACGAGCCGTCGACGGGCACCGAGGGCGGCCGGAAGCACCCGACCCGCACACCGGCGGCGCGGCAGGCCTGCTGCGCGGCGACCGCGCGGTGCGGGTCGCCGAGGACCACGCGCAGCACGGCGCCCGGCGTCGGGGGCACGTCGAGGGCGTCCGCCAACGAGGCGCCCACGGACGCCAGCGCGGCGACGCGCTCCGGCGTGACGAGCGGCAGCGCGGCGAGTGCGGCACCGACCGAGGGCGGCGCCAGCCCGGTGTCGAAGACGAAGGCCCGGGCGGTGTCCACGAGGTGGTCGCGCAGCAGTGCGGGCCCGAGCACGGCACCGCCCTGGCTCCCCAGCGACTTCGACAGCGTGACCGTCCGCACGACGTCCGGCTCGTGCTCCAGCCCGGCGAGGGCGCAGGCACCGCGGCCGGACGGGCCGACGACGCCGAGGCCGTGCGCCTCGTCGACGAGCAGCAGCCCGCCGTACCGCCGGGTGACCTCGTGCAGGCCGGCCAGGTCGGCGAGCGAGCCGTCGACGGAGAAGACCGCGTCCGTGACGACGACCGCCCGCCCGTCGTGCCCGGCGAGGGCCTCCTCGACCGCCCCGAGCGAGCCGTGCGGCACCACCCGCACCTCGGCGCGCGAGAGCCGGCAGGCGTCGATGAGCGAGGCGTGGTTCGCGCTGTCGGACACGACGAGCGTGCCCGGGCCGGCGAGCACGGTGAGGGCGCCCAGGTTGGCGAGGTACCCGGAGGAGAACACCAGCGCGGACTCCGCCCCGAGCCAGGTCGCGAGCGCCTCCTCGAGCGCGAGGTGCAGCTCCGTCGTACCCGTGACGAGGCGCGAGCCGGTGGCGCCGGCGCCGTACGCCGAGGCCGCCGCCGCCGCGCCGGCCACCACCGCGGGGTGCCGGGCGAGCCCGAGGTAGTCGTTGGACGCGAGGTCGAGCAGGCCGGGCGCGCCGCTGTCGAGGCGGCGGACGAGGCCGCGCGACGCCACGTCGGCGCGCGCCTGCTCGAGCCAGCTCCACGGGTCTGCCACGCGCTCGACTCTAGAGTTCGCTCGTGTCGACCCTCGCGGAGCGCGTCCAGGCGCGCACCGACCTCACCCAGTCGCAGCTGGACCACCTGCAGCTGCTGCTGGCCGAGTGGCAGCTGGTCGCCGACCTGAGCTTCGCCGACCTCGTCCTCTGGGTGCGCACGACGGATGGGGGCTGGCTGGCGGTGGCGCACATGCGCCCCACGACCGGCCCCACGACGTACCCGAAGGACGTGGTCGGCACCGAGCTCGAGGACAGCTTCCGCATCGACCGGGCCTGGCGCGAGGGCCGCATCGTGCGCGACGGCGAGCCGGAGTGGCACGCCGACACCCCCGTGCGCCGCGAGGCCGTCCCCGTACGGCGGGGCGACGCCGTCATCGCGGTGCTCTCCCGCGACACCAACCTCAGTGCGACGCGGGTGCCGAGCCAGCTGGAGCTGGCCTACCTCACGGCCGCCGGGGAGCTGCTGCAGATGGTGGCGGAGGGGGCGTTCCCGTTCCCCACCAGTGACCCGGACCCGGAGCACGCACCGCGCGTCGGCGACGGCCTGCTGCGCCTCGACCGGACCGGCCACGTGGTCTACGCCTCGCCGAACGCCTCCTCGGCGTACCGGCGGCTGGGGGTGACCGGCGACCTGCTCGGCGCGCACCTCGGCGCCATCACCGCCCGCATCGGCGCGGGGCCCGGCCGGCTCAGCGAGCCCAAGGGGTCGGCCGCGATCGCGGCGGCGCTGCGCTTCCAGGAGCCCCGGGACAGCGAGCTGGAGGCGCGCGGCGCGGTCGTGGCGCTGCGCGTGCTGCCGCTGTTCCCGGGCGGGGAGCCGCGGGGCGCGCTGGTGCTGGTCCGCGACGTCACCGAGCTGCGCCGCCGCGACCGGCAGATCATGGGCAAGGACGCCACCATCCGCGAGATCCACCACCGGGTGAAGAACAACCTGCAGACGGTCGCGGCCCTGCTGCGCATGCAGTCGCGCCGGATGACCGACCCGGCCGCGCGCTCCGCCCTCGACGAGTCCGTACGGCGGGTGGCCAGCATCGCGGCGGTGCACGAGACGCTGTCGACGGCCCTCGACGAGCAGGTCGCCTTCGACGCGATCGCCACGAAGGTGCTGGAGATGTGCGCGGAGGTGGCGACGACCGGTGCCCCGGTCACCGTGGAGCTGACCGGCAGCTTCGGGGTGCTCCCGGCGGAGGTCGCGACCTCACTGGCGATGGTGCTCACCGAGCTGGTGCAGAACGCGGTGGAGCACGCCTACCCGGAGGGCCGCCCGGGCCGGATCCAGGTGCTGGTCGACCGGGAGCCGCACGCGCTCGTCGTGCAGGTGGTCGACGACGGGGCCGGCCTGCCGGAGGGGTTCGACCTGCTGGCGAGCAAGCGGCTGGGCCTGCAGATCGTGCGGACTCTCGTCAACGCCGAGCTCGGCGGTCAGCTGGTGCTGGAGCCCGCCGTACCCAGGGGGACCAGGGCCGAGCTGAGGGTCCCGCTCGGGGGCTGAAGCGCGCCGCCGAGGCCAGGGTCCTCGCCGTTCGTCACCCCGCTGAAGGTGAGGAACAGCCAGAGGAACGCCAGGAGCGTGAGCACGGCGAGCACGAGGCCGACGAGCCGGACGCGCCAGACGGCGGCACGGCGCGACCCCGGCTCGCGGGCGACCAGAGGCGGTCGGACGTACAGCTCGCGGGGCACCTCAGGCGGTGCGGAGCCGGGTGCGCTGACGGCGGGTGAGCGCGCGGCGCTCCTCCTCGCTCGTCCCGCCCCAGACGCCGGCGTCCTGGCCGGTCTCCAGGGCCCAGGTGAGGCAGGGGTCCATGCTCGGGCAGCGTCGGCACACGGCCTTCGCCTCGGTGACCTGGACGGAGGCCGGACCGGTCGTCCCGATGGGGAAGAACAGCTCCGGGTCCTCTTCGCGGCACAGCGCGCTCTGGCGCCAGTCCATGCGACCCACTCCTCGCTCGCAGCGCGCGGGGGCGCGGCACTGCGCTTCACCGGCGCCGGGGGAACCGGTCTAGAACAGGGGCGCGTCCGGGGGGACCGAACGCGGTTCTACATAAGCACCGCGGCTACGGCGTGGCAAGGCTTCTGCAACGCTTGACTCGCCGTTCCGGGTGAGGCGTTCGTCACGTCGCCTACCCGAGGTGCCGTTGCTCACACCCGGGTAGTCAGACCATCACGTCGAGTGCCGACGGCACGGAGACCAGGTGGACGCGGTCGCGGTCGCCCACGAGGTCGCCGTCGACCTGGAACGGCAGCGGCATCGTCGCCTCGAGCGTCATCTCCGGGACGTCGTGCAGGGACACCACGTGCTTGCCGTGCGGGCGGCCGCCCTTGGCGAGGATCTGGCGCAGCGTCCGCAGCGTGGAGGTGGTGCGCGCGGTGGTCAGGCCCATGACGTCGAGCCCGGTGTCGAAGGACGCGTCAGGGCACGGCCGCACGGGGCGCTCGACGAGGTAGGTCCAGGGGTCGGCGTTGCAGACGAGCGCCAGGGCCAGCTCGACCGGCTCGGCGCCGGGGCGGCTCAGCGTGAACGACGCCTTGCGCTGCTCCCCGAAGTAGAACTCCTGCAGGGCGGCGCGGACGTACAGCGGCTGGGTCGCCGTACGGCCCTTGCCGCGGGCGGCCTCGACCCGGCGCACCGCGCCCGCGTCGACCCCGAGGCCGGCGTTGAAGGTGAACCAGCGGTCGTCGGCGCGGCCCAGGCCGATCGTGCGGCGCCGGTCGTCGAGCAGCGCCTGGAGGAGCACGCCGGTCGCCTCGACGGCGCTGTTCGGCAGCCCGAGGGCGCGCGCGAAGACGTTGGTGCGACCGGCCGGGACGACGCCCAGCGCCGGCAGGCCGGTGCGCGGCCCCTCGTGAAGCAGCCCGTTGACGACCTCGTTGATGGTGCCGTCGCCACCCAGCGCGACCACCACGTCGAGGCCGTCCCTGACCGCCTGGGCGGCCAGCTCGGTGGCGTGGTGCCGGTGGTTGGTCTCGACGACGTCGAGCTTCACCTCGCTCGCGAGCGCGTGCGCGAGGACGTCGCGGGCCCGCGCGCTCGTGGTGGAGGCCTTGGGGTTCACGACCAGCAGCGCGCGCATCCGTCCAGGGTACGGGCGAATAGGCTGCCGCGCGTGCCGCTGCTCCGCCGTCTCGCCCTGCTGCTGGCCCTGGAGGGGCTGCTGCTGGTCGCCCTCGGGATCGGGTACGGCGTCGCGAGCCTCACCGACGACAGCAACCGGGCCGCCGCCGAGCTCGCGGCCGGGGGTGCCGTGCTCGCCGGCCTCGTGCTGCTCCTGCTCGCCCGGGCCGTCGACCGGCAGCGCGGCTGGGCCAGGTCGCCGGCGGTCGTGCTCAACGTGCTGCCGCTGCCCATCGCCCTCGGCGTCCTGCAGGCCGGTGCCTGGTGGGTCGGGCTGCCCATGCTGCTGCTGGCCGGCGCCGTCCTCTACCTGTTCGCCACGCCCGACCTGCGGCAGCTGTTCCGCCAGGTCTGATCAGTCCTCGGCGAGCAGGCCCTCGCGCAGCTTCGCGAGGGTCCGGGCCAGCAGTCGCGACACGTGCATCTGGCTGATGCCGAGCTCGGCCGCGATCTGCGACTGGGTCATGCCGCCGAAGAAGCGGAGCACGAGGATGCGCTTCTCACGGGGCGGCAGCGCCTCGAGCAGCGGCTTGAGCGACTCGCGGTACTCCACGCCCTCCAGCGCGTCGTCGACCATCCCGAGCGAGTCGGCGACGGCGGGGCCGTCGTCGTCGTCGGAGTCGGGGGCGTCGAGCGAGACGGTGCTGTACGCGTGCGCCGACTCGAGCCCCTCGAGGATCTCCTCCTCGGAGAGCTTGAGGTGCTTCGCCAGCTCGGCGACGGTCGGCGCCCGGTTCAGCTCCTGCGTGAGGTCGGACGTCGCGCGGGTGAGCGCGAGCTTGAGCTCCTGCAGCCGGCGCGGCACGCGGACCGCCCAGCCCTTGTCGCGGAAGTGCCGCTTGATCTCGCCGGCGATCGTCGGGGTCGCGTACGTCGAGAACTCGACCCCGCGCTCCGGGTCGAAGCGGTCGATGGCCTTGATGAGGCCGATCGTGGCGACCTGCACGAGGTCGTCGAGCGGCTCGCCGCGGCCGGCGAACCGGCGGGCGAGGTACTCCACGAGCGGCAGGTGGCCCTCGACGAGGGCGTCGCGCAGCGGCTGCCGGGCCGGGTCGTCCGGCGGCAGCTTGGAGAGCGCGAGGAGCAGCTCGCGGCTGCGGTCGCGTTCCTCGGGAGTCACGAAGTCGACACCCGCCGCTTGACCAGGGAGAGCATCACGCCGTCGTCGGTCTCCTTGCTCGTGACGTCGCCGACGAGCGCGGTGAGCACGGTCCACGCGAACGAGTCCTGGGCGATCGGCACGGGCTCGGAGGTGGGGACGCTGACAGTCACCGCCAGCGCGTCCGGCGACAGGTCGAAGGCGCACTCGAGCGAGGACCCCTCGAGGGCGTGCGGCAGGAGCAGCGCGCACGCCTCGTCGACGGCGATCCGCAGGTCCTCGATGTCGTCGAGGGTGAAGTCCAGGCGCGAGGCCAGGGACGCGGTGGCGGTGCGCAGCACGGACAAGTACGCGCTCTCCGCGGGCAACCGCAGCACGACCTGGTCGCTCATCGTCGTATCCCCCTCATGATGGCTTGTCCTGCCCCCGAGGACACATCCCTACACCCCCGGGGTACCGAGAGTGACGGATGGCACGATGCGCCGGTGCCGCAATCCACCCGAACCGCGTGGTGGGTGCTGCCGTCGGTCTTCGTGGGCGGGTGCGCGGGCGGTGCCGCCCGGCACGCGCTGGCGGGCACGAGCGCCACGACGCTCGCCGTCAACCTCGCCGGGTCGCTGCTGCTGGGCCTGCTCGTGGTCGCCGCGCCGCACCACTGGCGACCCCTGCTGGGCACCGGCTTCTGCGGTGGGTTCACGACGTTCGGCACCGTGGTCGTGGCCACCGCGGACCACGGGGACGTCGGGTACCTGGCCGGCTCGCTGCTCGGCGGGGTCGTGGCGGCCGCGGCCGGCGTCGCCCTCGGCCACCTGCTCTCGCGGCGCGCCGAGCTCGCGCCCGAGGACCCCGACCTCGAGGTGGACTGAGTGCTCGTCGCCCTCGCCGCCGGAGTCGGTGCCGTGCTGCGCTTCCTCGTCGACCGGATGGTGCCCCCGCACCACTTCCCGCGCGGCACCATCCTCGTCAACACGACCGGCTCGCTGCTGCTGGGGGTCGTCGTCGGCGGCGGGCTGAGCACGGTGCTCGGCGTCGGGCTGCTCGGCGGGTACACGACGCTGTCGACCTACGCCGTGGAGACGGTCGCCCTCGTCGAGCGGGACCGACGGCGGGCCGCGGCTCTCAACGTCGCGCTGTCCGCCGTGCTCGGGGTGGCGGCCGCGTGGCTAGGACTGGCGCTGGGCGAGCACCTCTAGGGCATCGCCGTCGACGCGCCAGACGGTCCACTCGTCCTCGGGGCGCGCGCCGAGGGAGCGGTAGAACGCTTGGGCCGGCTCGTTCCAGTCGAGCACCCACCACTCGAAGCGCGGCCAGCCGCGCTCGACGCACACGGCCGCGAGCTGCACGAGCAGCTGCCGGCCGAGACCCGCGCCGCGGTGCTCCGGTCGTACGAACAGGTCCTCGAGCCAGAGCCCCGGCCGGCCCA
>DATJGA010000182.1:0-4867 GCA_035495395.1 Mycobacteriales bacterium
GTGGGCGCGCCGAAGACCGCCATGATCCCGTCGCCGACGAGCTTGTCGACGTGCCCGCCGTGCTCGGTGACGATGGCGGCCAGGCTGGCCAGCACGCGGTCGGTGACGACGCCGACCCGCTCGGGGTCGAGGTCCTCGGCCCAGCTCGTGAAGTCGGAGAGGTCACCGAACAGCACGGTGACGACGCGGCGCTCGGTCTCGACCTCGGTCGGCACGGTGTCGCTCGCGAGGGCAGCGCCGCAGGAGAAGCAGAAGCGGGCGCCGGGGACGGTCGGGGAGCCGCAGACGGCGCAGGTCATGGCCGGGCGGCGAGGTAGTCGAGCTGGGCGCGCACGGACATCTCGGCCGCCGGCCAGAGCACCCGGTCGACGTCGGCGTACACGAGCTCGACGACCTGCCGGGGTGTGCCGGCGCCGGCGGCGACGGCGGCCCGCACCTGCTCCAGGCGCTGCTCGCGGTGGTCGAGGTAGTGCTGCGCCGCGGCCTGCGCGTCGGGAAGCTCGGGGCCGTGCCCGGGGAGGACCGCGACGTGGCCGAGGTCGCGCAGCCGCAGCAGCGAGGCGAGGTAGTCGGCGAGCACGCCGTCGGGGTGGGCGACGACGGTGGTCCCCCGGCCCAGGATCGTGTCGCCGGTGAGCACCGCGTCGGGCAGCACGAAGGACAGGCTGTCGCTGGAGTGCCCCGGCGTGTGCGCCACCCGGACCTCGAGGCCGGCGGCCGCGACGACGTCGCCGTCGGTGAGGCCCTCGTCGCCGAGCCGGTGGCGGGGGTCCAGCGCCCGCACCGGTGCGCCGGTGAGCTCGGCCAGCCGGGCCGCGCCCTCGCTGTGGTCGTAGTGGCCGTGGGTCAGCAGGATCACGGCGACCGGGCCGTGGGCGGCGACCGCCTGCAGGTGGCCCTCGATGAGCGGCCCCGGGTCGACCACGATCGCGCTCTCCGAGGCAGGGTCGCGGAGCAGCCAGGTGTTGGTGCCGTCCAGCGTCATCGGACCGGGGTTCGGCGCGAGCAGCACCCCGGCGGTCGGCGTCACCTGCCGCGGCGTCACTGGACCCTGAACTCCACGCGCCCGTCGGGGTGGACGACGAGCTTCGGGGCGATCGGCTCGATGACCCGCTCGGCGGCGAGCGCGCTGGCGACGTCGGGGAACTCGGCGAGCGCCTGCAGGTTGGTCCACGTGGGCGGCAGCATGGTGAGGCTCTGCTCGAGGGCGTCGGCCGGCCGGATCCAGAGCCGCTCGTCCGCCTCGCCGCCGACGTGCCGGCAGACCTGCCCGGCCGGCATCTCGGCCAGGAAGAACCGGGTGTCGAAGCGCTTGGGCTCGATCTCCGGCGTGATCCAGTGCGCGAGCGGGCGGAGCAGGTCGGCCCGCAGGACCAGGCCGCGCCGGGCGAGCAGCTGCGACAGCGACTGCTCGCGGGCCTCGAGCGCCTCGCGCTCGGCCTCCCACTCGTCGGTGCTCACGTCGGCGAGCAGCTCGGGGTCGCCGGCGAGCAGCACGCCGCACTCCTCGAACGTCTCCCGCACAGCCGCGCAGACCAGGGCCCGGGCGGTGCGCTCGTCGGCGCCGAACCACTCCCCCCAGCGGGCCGGGCTCGGCCCCTCCCAGGCGATGTCGGCGTCCGCGTCGGTCTCGTCGACCGAGCCGCCCGGGAAGACGTGCATCCCGCCGGCGAAGGCCATGCCCCGGACCCGGCGCAGGAGGTAGACCTCCGGGCCGGGGTCGCGCAGCAGCACGACGGTGCTCGCGTCGCGGGGCACGCTCGGGGTCTTCTCGCCGCGCGCGAAGGCGCGGGCGAGCTCCTCGAGCTCCTGCAGCCCCGCGGGTCCGCTCATGAGCCGGGTGCGACCTCGACGACGAGCTCGACCTCGACCGGCGCGTCGAGCGGCAGGACCGCGACCCCGACCGCCGAGCGCGCGTGCGGGCTGCCGAAGACCTCGGTGAGGAGCTCGGAGGCGCCGTTCACGACCCCCGGCTGCCCGGTGAAGCCCGGCGCGCTGGCGACGAAGCCGACCACCTTGACCACCCGCACCACGTTGTCGAGGCCGACGAGGGAGTTGACGGCCGCGAGCCCGTTGAGGGCGCAGGTGCGGGCCATCTCCTTCGCGATCTCCGGCTCGACGGCGGTGCCGACGAGGCCGTGGGCGATCATCTCGCCGGCGATCGTCGGCAGCTGGCCGGACGTGAAGACCAGGTCACCGGTGCGGACCGCCGGCACGTACGCCGCGACCGGCGCAGCCACGTGCGGCAGCTCGATGCCCAGCTCGGCCAGGCGGGCGGTGTGGCTCATCCCTTGGGCCGCTTGAAGTAGGCGACGAGCTGCTCGGCGTTGGGACCGGGCACCACCTGCACCAGCTCCCAGCCGTCCTCGCCGAAGTTGTCGAGGATCTGCTTCGTCGCGTGGATGAGCAGCGGCGCGGTCATGTACTCCCACTTCTGCATGAGCGGGAGCGTAGCGAGCGGCCCGTCGGCCTCAGGCGGTGCGCTTGATGAGGCCGCGCTGGCGGAGCAGCCGCCGGCGCTCGAGCTCGTTGAGCCCGCCCCAGATGCCGTGCGGCTCCTGCACGGACAGGGAGTACTCCAGGCACTCGCGCTGGACGGGGCAGGCCCGGCACAGCGCGCGGGCCTTGTCCTCGCGCTCGTCCTTCTCCGGCTTCATCTCGAAGTGCGGGGGCGGGAAGAACACGGCGGCGTTCTCGCGACGGCACTCGGCGTCGCCACGCCAGGGCGTCTCACCGGTCAGGAAGACCCGGGCTGGGGTGCGCATGCTCTGCTGACTCCTCGGAACCGGACACTGCGTGTGGCCTGTGTCACAGGGAGTGTTCGTCGGTCTCGGGGGATCTCCTGCCGCCCGGGGAAGATCTTTGGCACCCCCGTACGCTCGGATCATGGCCGACTTCCCCGCCGTACGGCTGCACGTGGTGACGGGCAAGGGCGGCACGGGCAAGACGACCGTCGCCGCCGCGCTGGCGCTCGCGCTCGCCAACGGCGGGAAGCGGGTGCTCCTCGTCGAGGTCGAGGGCCGGCAGGGGATCGCCCAGCTGTTCGACGTGCCGCCGCTCCCGTACCGGGAGAAGTCGATCGCGACCGCGCCGGGCGGGGGCGAGGTGTTCGCGCTCGCGGTCGAGGCCGAGGGTGCGCTGCTCGACTACCTGCACATGTTCTACAAGATCTCCCCGAACGGGATCCCGGCCCGGACGCTGCGCCGGGTCGGGGCCATCGACTTCGCCACCACGATCGCGCCGGGCGTGCGCGACGTGCTGCTGACCGGCAAGGTCAAGGAGGTGGTGACGCGCAAGGACGGCACCCGCCCCTGGTACGACGCGGTGGTGCTCGACGCGCCGCCCACCGGCCGGATCGGGCGCTTCCTCAACATCACCCACCAGGTCGGCGGGATCGCCAAGGTCGGGCCGCTCAAGTCGCAGAGCGACGGCGTGATGGCGGTGCTGCAGAGCAAGGTCACCGCGGTGCACATCGTCACGCTGCTCGAGGAGATGCCGGTGCAGGAGACCCTCGACGCGATCGAGGAGCTGCGGTCCCTCGGGATGCCGGTGGGTGGCATCGTCGTGAACATGGTGCGCCCGCCCGCGCTGGAGCCCGCCCAGCTGCTCGCCGCGGACCGCGGGGAGCTCGACGTCGCGGAGCTCGCCGAGGGGCTGGCGTCCGCGGGGCTCGACCCCTCGCTGGCACCCGGCCTGGCGACCGAGGCCGCCGAGCACGCGGCCCGGGTCGCCCTCGAGGAGCGCGGGCGCGACGTGCTCGCCGACGCCGACCGCCCGACGTACGAGGTGCCGGTGCTCACCGACGTGGACCTCGGCTCGCTCTACGCGGTGGCCGAGCTGCTGCGCGAGCAGGGCCTCGCGCCGTGACCGGACCGGGAGCCCTCGACGCGCTGCTCGACACCGCCGAGATCATCGTGTGCTGCGGCTCGGGCGGCGTGGGCAAGACGACGACGGCTGCGGCGCTGGCGCTGCGCGCCGCCGAGCGCGGCCGCAAGACCGTGGTGCTCACCATCGACCCGGCCCGCCGGCTGGCGCAGTCGATGGGCCTCACCGAGCTCGACAACACCCCCCGCGAGGTCAAGGGGGTGGAGGGCGAGCTCGACGCGATGATGCTCGACATGAAGCGGACGTTCGACGAGATCGTCCTCGAGCACGCCGAGCCGGCCAAGGCCGAGCAGATCCTCGCCAACCCCTTCTACCAGGCGCTGTCGTCCTCGTTCGCCGGGACGCAGGAGTACATGGCCATGGAGAAGCTGGGGCAGCTCAAGGCCACCGGCACCTACGACCTCGTCGTCGTCGACACCCCGCCGACCCGCTCCGCGCTGGACTTCCTGGACGCCCCCGAGCACCTGAGCACGTTCCTCGACGGCCGGCTCGTCAAGGTGCTGCTGGCCCCGGCGAAGGCCGGCGGCCGCGCGTACCTGAAGGTCTTCGGGGTCTTCACCAACGCCATCAGCCGCATCATCGGCGCGGCGTTCCTGCAGGACGTCTCGCAGTTCATCGGCGCGATGGAGACGATGTTCGGCGGCTTCCGGGAGCGCGCCCAGGTGACCTACGACCTGCTCAAGGACCCCGCCACCGCGTTCGTCGTGGTCGCCACGCCGGAGCGCGACGCGCTGCGCGAGGCCTCCTACTTCGTCGAGCGGCTGCGCAAGGAGGAGATGCCGCTGGCCGGCCTCGTCCTCAACCGGGTGCACCGCGTCGTGGGCACCGGGCTCACCTCGGGGCGGGCGCTGTCGGTGGCCGACGGGCTCGAGCCCGACTCCCTCACCGCGGGGGTGCTGCGGCTCCACGCGGAGCGGGTGGCGCTGGTACGGCGGGAGACGCACGTGACGGAGCGCTTCACCAGCGCGCACCCGACCGTGCC
>DATJGA010000183.1:0-5962 GCA_035495395.1 Mycobacteriales bacterium
CATGGACCGGCGGCGCTTCGAGATCGCGACCATCGCGGCCGCCCGGGTGCTCCGCTCGACGTACTGCACTGCTGCGCACGCGAAGTTCCTGCGCGACGAGTGCGGCGACGAGGCAGCTCTGCAGGCGCTGGCCGAGGACCCCACGGGCGCGACCTTGAGCGAGGTCGACCGGGCGGTCTACGCCTTCGCCGGGAAGGTCGCGGCCGACGCGGCGTCCGTGCAGCAGGAGGACGTCGACGCGCTGCGCGCGCTGGGCCTGTCGGACGCCGACGTGGCCGACGTCGTCTTCGCGGCAGCGGCGCGGTCGTTCTTCACTCGCGTCCTGGACGGGCTCGGGGCGCAGCTCGACCACCAGACGGCGACGAGCCTCGACCCCTCGGTGCGGCCGCTGTTCGAGGTCGGCCGGCCTGCCGCCGTACCGCGGGGTTGACGGCGACGCGGCGCCGCTGTTGTCTCCCGGCTCCGGCACGGGCACCATCGCGCATGTGACGGGGGTGGGGGAGCCGGCGGGGATCCTCACCTTCCTGATCGCGGACGTCCGCGGGTACACGGCCTTCACCCAGGCGCACGGCGACGAGGGAGCGGCGCGGCTGGCGGACAAGTTCGCCGAGATCGCGCGCGAGGGGGTCGAGTCGTTCGGCGGCGAGGTCACGGAGCTGCGCGGCGACGAGGCGCTGTGCGTGTTCACCTCACCGCGCGCCGCCCTGCGCGCGGCGGTGGCGCTGCAGACGGTGTTCGTCGACGAGACGGCGGTGGACCCGTCGCTGCCGCTCACCGTCGGGATGGGCCTCGACGCGGGCGAGGCGGTCCCCGTGCAGGGCGGGTACCGGGGAGGCGCCCTCAACCTCGCCGCCCGGCTGTGCTCGCGGGCGGTGGCGGGCGAGGTGCTCGTCAGCCAGGGCATCGCGCACCTCGCCCGCGCGGTCGAGGGCATCGAGCTCAAGGAGCACGGCGAGGCGGAGGTGAAGGGGCTCACCGAGCCGGTCCGGGTGTTCCGGGCGTCGGTCGACAGCCTGCCCCTGGAGGTGCGGCCGCGTCGCCGGCTCCCGGTGCCGGTCGCCCTGGACGCCGCGGCACCGCTGGTGGGTCGCGAGAGCGAGCTGCGCCGGCTGCGGTGGCGCTGGCGGTGGGCCCGGCGCGGCGGGCTGCACGTGGTGGTGGTGCGGGGTCCGGCCGGGATCGGCAAGACCCGGCTGGCCGCCGAGCTCGCCGCTGCCGTCGACGCCGGCGGAGGTACCTGCCGCTACGCGAGCTGCGCCGCGTCGCCGTACGACGGAGCGGTGCTCACGACGCCGGTGACCGAGCCGACGCTGGTCGTCCTCGACGACGTGGACGCCCTGGACGCGGAGGGGCTGCAGGCCCTGGAGCGCGACCTCGCGGGGCGGTCCGACGACGCGGTCCTCGTCGCGCTCGTCCTCGACGACGACGCCGCGACGCAGGAGGTCCTCACGACCGCGCGGCGGCTCGCCGGCGACGACGCGCACGTCGTCCGGCCCCGCCCGCTGCACCTCGACGAGATGCTGCAGCTCGCCGCGCTCTACGTCGGCGACGCCGCGGACGTCGTCCCCCGCGACCTGCTCGCGGACAGCGGAGGCGTCCCGCGCAGGGTGCACGAGCGGATCAGCGAGTGGGCGCACGCGCACGCGTCGCAGCGGCTCGGTCGGCTGGCCACCCAGGCGGCGAGCGGGCGCACCGACCTGCGCTCGGTGGAGTCCGACCTCGCCGGCACCGTCATCGACCTGCAGCAGGTGCGCGAGCAGACCCGGCTGTTCGGCCTCGGACCGGGCCGGCACGCCCCGGAGCCGGAGGGACCGCCGTACCGGGGCCTGACCAGCTTCGAGGCGGGCGACGCGGACGTCTTCTTCGGTCGGGAGCGCCTGGTGGCGGAGCTGGTGTCGCGCCTCGCCGGCGCGTCGCTGCTCGGCGTCGTCGGCGCCTCCGGGAGCGGCAAGTCGTCGGCGGTCCGGGCCGGGCTGGTCCCCGCGCTCGCCTCCGGCGTGCTGCCCGGCAGCGACGAGTGGTCCGTGGTGGTGGTGCGCCCCGGGCCGCACCCGCTGCGGGCGCTGGACCGCGCGCTCTGGAGCGGGCTGCCGAAGGAGCTCGTCGGCAGGCTCGGGGAGGACGCGCGCGGGCTCGAGGCGGTGCGCGACGTGCTCGGACCGGACCAGCGGGTGCTGCTCGTGGTCGACCAGCTCGAGGAGGCCTTCACCCTGTGCGACGACCCGGCGGAGCGCGCCGGGTTCCTCACGGCGCTCTCCGCTGCGGCCGACGACCCGCGCAGCGGGGTGGCGGTGGTGGCGGCGATCCGCGCCGACTACTACGGCAGGTGTGCCGCCGACCTCCGGCTGGCCGAGCTGCTGTCGGCCAACCACGTGCTGGTCGGGCCGATGACCGCCGAGGAGTACCGACGGGTCATCGTGCAGCCCGCGCTCCGGTACGGCGTGAGCATCGACACCGGTCTGGTGGACGACCTCGTGGCCCAGGTCGTGGGCGAGCCGGGTGCCCTGCCGCTGCTGTCGACCGCGCTGCTCGAGCTGTGGGAGGCGCGCGACGGCCGCGCGATCCACCAGGCCGCCTACCTCGAGACCGGCGGGGTCCGCGGTGCCGTCGCCCGGCTCGCGGACGAGGTGTACGACGGCTTCGACGAGGAGCAGCAGACCATCGCGCGCAGCATCCTGCTGCGCCTGGCGGGACCGGGTGAGGGGGACGCGGCGGTGCGCCGCCGGGTGCCGCTCGTCGACCTCGACGTGGACAAGGACCCCCGCTGGCGCGAGGTCCTCGACACGCTGGCCGCCCGGCGGCTGGTGACCGTCAGCGACGGCGCCGTCGAGGTCGCCCACGAGGCGCTGCTGCGCGAGTGGCCGCGGCTGCTCGGCTGGCTCGAGGAGGACCGGGAGGGCCGTCGGCTGCGGGCGCACCTGAGCCTCGCGGCGAACGAGTGGGTCGGCCGGGACCGCGACGACGCGGAGCTGTACCGGGGGGCCCGGCTGTCCGCGGCGCTCGACTGGACGACGCTGCACACGAGCGAGCTCAACGAGCGCGAGCGCGAGTTCGTGACCGCGAGCCGGACCGCGAGCCAGCAGGACCTCGAGCAGCAGCGGCGGCAGAACCGCCGGCTGCGCGGGCTCCTCGTCGGCGTCGTGGGTGTCCTCGTGCTGGCGCTCGTCGCGGGTGCGCTCGCCCTGGTGCAGCGGCAGAGCGCGAAGGACCAGGCGCGGGCCGCACTGGCGCGCGAGCTCGGCGCCAAGGCCGTCAGCGCCGCTCGGATCGACCAGGCGATGCTGCTCGCCCGGCAGGGCGCGCTGCTGGACCGCTCGCCGCAGACCGAGGGCACCCTGCTCGCGACGCTGCTCCGCAGCCCGGCGGTGCGCGGCACCTTCACGCTGCCGATCCAGTCGCGGCCACGGCAGATCGCGGTGAGCCCGGACGGCAGGACGCTGGCCGTCGCGGACAACAGCGACGTCGTCCGGCTCTTCGACACGCGCACCCACAAGGAGAAGAAGGCCCTGCCCGACCACGGGGTCCTGCCGCTGCTGTTCGCGGGCGACCGGCTGGTCTCACTGCACCTGCTGCCCAAGGGCCCTGCGGTGCTCGACGTGTACGACACCGCTCGTGACGCGGTGGTGCGGACGCTCCCTCTGTCCGAGGGGTTCGTGAACGAGCCGACGGGGTTCATGAACCCGCTGCTGGCCAGTCCCGACGGGACGGCGGTCCACCTCCTCTGGACGCTCTTCGACCCCGAGACCCGCACCGACCGCGACGCCTTCGTCGAGAGCTGGGACCTCGCGACCGGCAGGCACCGGGTGAGTCCCTTGGGCTCGCGGGGGATCAACGGGGCGACCGTCATGAAGGACGGGACCATCGTCGTCGCGACCGACGACGCGGTGCTGGCCGTCGACCCCACGACCCTCCGTGTCGAGCACCGGACGGTGCGTGCGGTCCCGTCCGGCCTGGGCGCGCTCAGCCCTGACGGCAGGACCCTCGCCGTGTCGGCGGTGGTCGACGGGGAGCCGACCGACACCTTCGTGCTCGTCGACGTCGCCTCCGGGGTGCAGGCCCCGGCAGGGGGCTCGCACGCCGCCGCGATCGAGAACATCGCCTTCTCCCCGGACGGCCGTTCGGTGGTCACCACGGCGGACGACGGCAACGTCATCGTGTGGGACGGGCGGAGCGGTGCGCGCGTCGAGACGCTGTCCGGTCACTCCGGCCGGGTCATCGGCCTGGCCTTCAGCGGTGACGGGCGCACGGTGTTCACGGGGGGCCTCGACGGCGCCATCTTCGGCTGGGACCTCGGCACCTCCGACCGGTTCGGGCGGCCGTTCGACGCCAAGGGCCGCAGCTGGGCGCGCTCCGACCTGGACGTGCCGCAGCTCGCGGTGTCGTCCGACGGCAGTCGCGTCGCCCTCCGCACGGGGCCTGGGGAGGTGGGGGTCTTCTCGCTGGGCTCCTTGCGGACCGAGCACGTGCTGCGCACCGGACCCGGCACCGACGTGGCCGCGCTCGCGTGGAGCGGGGAGCGGCTGTACGTCGCTCTGGGCGGGACCGGCGTCCAGGTCTGGGACGTGCGGGGGGCGCCCCGCCGGCTGGCCCCGCTCTCCGGCCTGGAGGGCACGGTGATCGCGATGGCCCTCTCGCCGGACGGTCGTCGGCTGGCGGCCGTGACGTTCGTGCAACCGCCGCCCCAGGACGAGGACGCGGGCCCGGGCGGGTGGTACGGCCTGTGGGACACGGGCTCGGGTGAGCTGGTGGCGAACAGCCGCCTCAGGAGCGACGGGAAGTCCCTCGCGTTCTCGCCGGACGGCACTCGGGTGGCGGCCGGGACGGGCGACGGGCACGCGCTCCTGCTCGACACCTCCGGCAAGGTGCGGCACGACCTCGACCTGTCGGCGATCTCCTCGGGCTCTGTCACGGCGGTCGCGTTCCGGCGGGACGGCACGCTGCTGACCGGCACGTGGTCCGGCATCGTGCAGCACTGGGACGGGAGCACGGGGCGGCAGCTGGGGCACCCGGTGCTCGTCGAGGCCGCTCCCGTCTCGTCCATCGCGATGGCCCCGGGGTCCGCCTCCTTCGCGGTCAGCGGCGGCTCCTCAGGCGGCGTCAAGGTCTGGGACGACGGGTCGCTGCAGCAGTTCGGGGCCTCCTTCCCGGGCGGAGCCGGGCAGTGGGGCCATGTCGCGTACACCCCTGACGGCTCCCGCCTCGTGGTCGTCTACAGCGACGGCACCGCCGCTGTGTGGCCGGCGACGGTGCGCGCCTGGCTCGACCAGGCCTGCGCGGTGGCCGGCCGCAACTTCACCCACGAGGAGTGGGACCGCTTCGTCCCGGGCCAGGACTACCGGCGCACCTGCCCCGACTACCCAGCGGGCTGACCGTGTCGTGCTGCAAGGACGCTGCAAGGGGGCTGCGCGACACTCCGGGCATGACGCAGAGCAGCGCTGTCGACCGACTCCTGGACCTCATCGCCGCGGGACGGGGTGGTGACGCCGCCGGGCTCTACGCGCCCGAGGCGGTCCTCGACGCGACGGTGCCCGGCTGGCGGTTCCAGAAGCACGGTGGCGCGGCGATCGCCGGCGTCTGGGCCGGCTGGTTCGACGTACCGGGCGAGCTCCAGGAGCTGGAGCGCGTGGCCACGCCCGACGGGGAGGTGGTCAGCTACCTCCAGACCGCCGTCGACGAGGGCACCCCGTTCGCCGCGCGCCACTGCCACGTCCTCGCCCTCGACCCGGCGTCCGGCCTGGTACGGCGGCACCTGGTCTGGTGCGGTGGGCGCTGGTCCGCGGACCTCATCGAGGAGATGGCGCAGGCCCAGCGCGCCGAAGCGGCTGAGGCCGTCCGCTAGCGGCTCCGAGTCAGAACAGCTCGGGACGGGCCTTGGTCAGCAGGAAGCCGTGCACCTCGCCGAAGCAGCGCACCCCACCGGGGACGGCGTGGCAGGCGATGAAGCCGACCCGCACCGTCTCGT
>DATJGA010000184.1:0-2687 GCA_035495395.1 Mycobacteriales bacterium
GCCTCGATCATCCTCGAGCTGCTGACGAACACCTACGCCAACGGCGAGACGGTCCGGCTCGACGGAGCAGCGCGGCTGCAGCCGAAGTAGGGCTACAGCGCGCCGACGAGGTCCTGCGCCATCGTCTCCGGTGGCACCCCCGCCGCGAACATGAGGTCCGCGCCCTGGTCGAGCAGCTCGGCCAGGTGGAGCGGGTCGCTGCCGTGGACGCCGATCAGGGTCGCCGGGCTGACCGCCCGGATGTCCCACACGACCTCCTCGCAGCGCTCCATGACGAGCGTGTCCCCGAGCAGCGCGACGTCCGGCTGCTCCGCGGCGGCGATCCCGACGGCGTCCGCGCCGTTGTCGGTGCGGCCCACGACCTCGAAGCCGAGGGCCTCGAAGCACTCAGCGGCGCGGTCCACCACCCAGCGCCGGGAGTGCGCGACGAGCGCCCGCGCGGGCACCTCGAGGTCCATGGGGGCGTCGCCGGCCTCGGCCATCCGCACGCGGGTCCGCTCCACCGCGGCCTCGAGCTGGCGCAGCACGACCTCCTCGCGAAGCCGGTGGTCGCGGTCCTGCTCGCGGCTGCCCCGTGCCAGCTCGCCGTCCATGGCCTGCCGGTGGTGCAGCAGCGCCGCGATCCCGGTGAGCTGGGCCAGGAGGACGTCGGCCTGGCGAAGCGGGAGGCGGGTGACCCGGTGTGCGACGCGGGTGGCACCCACAGGTTGGCTGAAGGTCGTCATGTCGGGTCACTTCTCTCGCGCGGTGTCTGCGCGGAGGCCGGTCGCGAAGGCAGGTGTCAGGGGTGGGGGTCAGCCACTTCCGAGGCCACACCCGCCCGCAGGGCAAGTCAACGGCCGCACCGCGTTTAGGTCGCAGGTGCGCAGGAGTGACCGGTTCGGACCGGTGACACCGGTCACCACGGCACCCAGTGGTCGACGTCGAGGCCCAGCGCGGCGCACGCCACCTGGCGGGCGCAGAGCGCACCGACGACGTTCCCGGTGCCGCAGTAGCCGCCCGCTGCCCACACCCCCGGCCGGACCTCGCCGAGGAACGGCAGGTGGTCGGGCGTGTACCCGACCGACGCGGCCCAGCGGTGCGTGACGGGGGCGTCGACCTGCAGGCGCTCGCGCAGGAACCGGTCGAGGGACTCCTGCACCCGCGGCGAGGGCACGGCGCTCCGGGTCTCCTCCTCGGCGCCGCCGAGGTCGCGGAACCCGCCGAGCGCGAGCCGCCCGTCGGGCAGCTGCTGCCAGTACTCGTAGCCGTCGCGGTGGTAGACCGGCCGGGTCCACCGGACCTCGGGCAGCGGTGCGGTGGCGAGCATCTGCAGGCGGACCGTCCGCACCGGCACCTCCGGCAGGACGAGGTCGAGGTTGCCGTCGACCGCGACGACGACCGCGCCGCAGCGCACCGTGCCGTGCGGGGTGGTCACCGCCGTACCGCTGATCGAGAGGGCGGGGGTGTGCTCGAACAGCGGTGAGACCGCCTGCAGCGCAAGGGATCTCGCCCGCGCGAGCGGCTGGAGCACACCGTCCGCGGGGAAGAGCACGCCGTCGCCCTCCGGGCCGGAGTAGTCGAGCGCGTCGAACCCGTCGGCCCGCAGCGCAGCGGCCTGCGCGCGGGCGTCGGCGAGCAGCTCCGGCGCGTCCTCGACGCGCAGCGACCCGGTCCGCCGGGTGTGCGGGGTGCGGTCCATCTCCTCGAGCGTCCGTCGGTAGAGGCGCGCGGCCACCGGCCGGCCGAGCTGCGCGACGGCCTGGTGGTAGGGGCGGGCCAGGCCCGCGAGCAGGAAGCCACCGTTGCGCCCGGCCGCGCCGCCGCCGACCGCCCCCGCGTCGAGGCCCACGACGGTGGCGCCGCGGGACTCGAGCTCCTGCACCGCGGTCAGCCCGGACCCGCCGAGGCCGACGACGCACACGTCGGCCGAGCGGTCCCCGTCGAGCGGCGGCAGCCCCTGCCAGGACCCGTCCTCCCAGACGGGCTCAGACGACACGGCCGCGCAGCACGACGTGGGTGGGCGCGGCGAGCACGTCGAGGTCGAGCCGCGGGTCCGCCGGGTACACGACGAGGTCGGCCTGCGCGCCCTCGACCAGGCCGTCGCGCCCGAGCCAGGCCCGGGCACCCCAGGCGGCGGCGGTCAGGGCGGCCGTGCGGGACAGCCCGGCGGCGTGCAGCTCGCGGACCTCGTCGGCGACCCGGCCGTGGGCCAGCGACCCCCCTGCGTCGGTGCCGGCGTACACCGGGACCCCGGCCTCGTGGGCGAGCGCGACGGTCTCGTAGCGCCGGGCGTGCAGCGCCTGCATGTGCTCGGCGTACCGCGGGAACTTGTCCCGGGCGGCGGATGCGATCTCCGGGAAGGTCGCGATGTTGACCAGTGTCGGCACGATCGCGATGCCCTGCGCCGCAAGGGATCCCACCGTCGCGTCCGTCAGGCCGGTGGCGTGCTCGACGCAGTCGATGCCGGCCGTGACCAGGTCAGGCAGGCAGTCCTCGCCGAAGCAGTGCGCGGTCACCCGGGCACCCGCCTCGTGCGCCGCGGCGATGGCGGGCTGCAGCACCTCCAGCGGCCAGCAGGGGGCCAGGTCGCCGCGGTCGCGGTCGATCCAGTCGCCGACGAGCTTGACCCAGCCGTCGCCGGCCGCGGCCTGCCGCCGCACCTCCTCGACGAGGGCGTCCGGCTCGATCTCGACCCCGAAGCCCCG
>DATJGA010000185.1:0-7252 GCA_035495395.1 Mycobacteriales bacterium
GATCGCGCCGAGGCGCTTGGCCTCCTCCTGCGTGGTGACGAACGCGCGCACCTCGAGGTCGGCGAGAGCGATCTCGTTGATCTCCTGCTCGACGTCGTGCAGCACGCTCGGCGGCACCGCGCCGGGCGAGCTGAAGTCGAACCGGAACCGGCCGGGGGCGTTCAGGGAGCCGGCCTGCGCGGCCTGCGGGCCGAGCGCGGCGCGCAGCGCCTGGTGCACCAGGTGCGTCGCCGTGTGCGCCCGGGACACCGCGCGGCGGCGCTCGACGTCGACGAGCGCCTGCACCGGCGCGCCGACGGTGAGCTCCCCGGACACGACGCGGCCGCGGTGGACGACCAGCTCGGGCAGCGAGCGCTGCACGTCCTCCACCTGGAGCACGGTGCCGTCGGCGAGCACGAGCCGGCCGTGGTCCGCCAGCTGGCCACCCGCTTCGGCGTAGAACGGGGTGCGGTCGAGCACGACCTCGACCTGCGCGCCCTCCCCCGCCGCCTGGGCCCGGACGCCGTCGACGAGCATCCCCCGGACCGCGGCCTCGGTCGCGACCTGGCGGTACCCGGTGAACTCGCTCGCGCCGGCCGCGTCGAGCAGCGCACGGTAGGCGCTCACGTCGACGTGCCCGGTCTTCTTGGCCTTGGAGTCGTCCTTGGCCCTCTTGCGCTGCTCGGCCATGAGCGAGCGGAAGCCCTGCTCGTCGACCTGCAGCCCCTGCTCGGCCGCCATCTCCAGGGTGAGGTCGATGGGGAACCCGTAGGTGTCGTGCAGCTGGAACGCCTTCGTCCCGCTCAGCACGCCGCCCGCGGCCTTCGCCTCGGGCACCGCCGTGTCGAAGATGGCGACGCCGCGGCTGATGGTCTCGAGGAAGGCGCTCTCCTCCGCCTCGCACACCGCGTGGATGCGCGCGCTGTCGGTGACGAGCTCGGGGTACTGGGGGCCCATCGCCACGATCGTCGCGTCGACGAGCTCCTTCATCGTGTGGCCGTGCGCGCCGAGCAGCCGCATCGCGCGGATCGCCCGCCGGACGATGCGGCGCAGCACGTAGCCGCGTCCCTCGTTCGCGGGCGTGATGCCGTCGCCGACCATCATCACGGCGGTGCGCACGTGGTCGGCGACCACCCGGAGCCGCACGTCGGAGGAGTGCTCCCGGCCGTAGACCGCCTCGGTGAGCTGGCTCGCCCGGTCGAGGATGGCCCGGCTGGTGTCGATCTCGGAGAGGTTGTCGACGCCCTGCAGGATCGTCGCCATGCGCTCCATGCCCATGCCGGTGTCGATGTTCTGCTTGGGCAGCGGGCCGCTGATGTCGAAGTCGGTCTTGGAGCGCACCGTCTCGAGCTGGTACTGCATGAAGACGAGGTTCCAGACCTCGAGGTAGCGCTCCCCGTTGACCGCGGGGCCGCCCTCCTCGCCGTACTCGGGGCCGCGGTCGAAGTTGATCTCGCTGCACGGGCCGCCGGGACCGGGCACGCCCATGTGCCAGTAGTTGTCGGCGATGCCCAGCCGCTGGATGCGGCTCTCGGGGACGCCGACCTTCTTCCAGAGCTCGATGGCCTCGTCGTCGTCGAGGTAGACGGTGACCCAGAGCTTGTCGTCCGCGAGGCCGTAGCCGCCGTCCGAGGTGCTCTTCGTGACCAGGTCCCACGCGAGCTCGATGGCGCCCTGCTTGAAGTAGTCGCCGAAGCTGAAGTTGCCGGCCATCTGGAAGAACGAGCCGTGCCGCGTGGTCTTGCCGACCTCGTCGATGTCGAGGGTGCGCACGCACTTCTGCACGCTCGCGGCCCGCGGCCACGGCGCCGGCTGCTCACCGAGGAAGTACGGCTTGAACGGCACCATGCCGGCGTTGACGAGCAGCAGCGTCGGGTCGTCCGCGATGAGCGACGCGCTCGGCACGACGGTGTGGCCGTTGCGCTCGAAGTGCCCCAGGAAGCGCGACCGGATCTCGTCAGACCTCATCGAGGCCCAACCCCTCCCGCAGCTCGGCCTCGCGCTCGGCCATGCCGAGCCGGACGTCCTCGCCGAACCCGCGGATCGCCTCGCCCAGGCCGCCCAGGGCACCGGCGATGCCCTGCGACATCCCGGCCGGGGTGAAGCGCTCCGCCACCTGCGACGCCTTGCGCACCAGGAGCACGCCCGCGGTCGCCCCGAGCGCGATGTAGAACAGCCGACGCGTCACGAGCGCTTCTTCTCCGCCTTCATCTCGGCCTTCACGCGCTTGCGCACGTCCGCCTCCTGCTTCTTGCCCGCCGCCCGGCGCACGCCGTACGTGAACGCCGCGACCTTGACCATCGGGCCGCCCAGGGTGGCCGCGAACACGCCGGTGAGGGCCTTCGCGTTGGTCGTGATCGACTCGACGTTGCCGGTGATCGCGTCGACGCGGACGAGCTGGTCGTTGACGTGCTCGACGCTGGTCGTGACCTCGCCCAGCAGCGGCATCGTCTTGTCGGTGATCCCGGCCACGAGCTTGGTCAGCTCGTCGACCGTCCGCCGCAGCCGGAGCAGCAGCCAGATCATGGCGAGGGAGATCAGGGCGAACGCGACCGCGAAGATCAGGCCGACCAGGTCCCCTACGTCGATCACGTGCGCTCCTCTGTCTGTGCGAGTCGGGGCCGGAAGCCGACCGTCACGTCCTCGGGCTCCACCTCGCGCTGCCCGCGCAGCACCTCGCGCAGACCCGCGAGCCGCTCTCGGACGACACGCTCGACCCCCAGGTCACCGGGCGAGTAGTACTCCCGCCCGACGGCAGGGTCTGGGGCGTACTGCTGAGCCGCGACCCTTCCCGGGAGATCGTGAGGGTATCGGTAACCGGTGTTCCCGATCTTCTGACTTCCTTCGTAGTGCGTGTCGCGCAGGTGCTTCGGCACCGATCCGGTGCGGCCGGCCCGCACGTCGGCGACCGCCGCGTCGATCGCGGCGATGACGGCGTTGCTCTTGGGCGCCAGCGCGAGGTGGATCGTCGCCTGGGCGAGGTTGATGCGCGCCTCGGGCAGCCCGACGAGCTCCAGGGCCTGCGCCGCGTTGACGGCCGCGGTCAGGGCCGTCGGGTCGGCCAGCCCCACGTCCTCGCTCGCGTGAACGACCAGCCGGCGCGCGATGAACCGGGCGTCCTCCCCGGCCTCGAGCATCCTGGCCAGGTAGTGCAGCGCGGCGTCGACGTCGCTGCCGCGGATGCTCTTGATGAACGCGCTGATCACGTCGTAGTGCTGGTCGCCGTCCCGGTCGTACCGCACCGCCACCCGGTCGACCGCCTGCTCGAGCGCCTCGAGGGTCACCTCGTCGGTGTGCGCGGCCGCCTCGAGCGCGGTCAGCGCCCGGCGCGCGTCGCCGCCCGCGAGGCGGACGAGGAAGTCCTCCGCGTCCTGGGCGAGGGAGACGGCCACCCCGCGCGGATCGGTCACCGCCCGCCGTACGACGGTCCGGATGTCCTCGTCCGACAGCGGCTCGAGCGTGAGCAGCAGCGACCGCGACAGCAGCGGGTTGATGACCGAGAAGAAGGGGTTCTCCGTCGTCGCGGCGACGAGCGAGACCCAGCGGTTCTCGACCGCCGGGAGCAGCGCGTCCTGCTGGGTCTTGGAGAAGCGGTGCACCTCG
The DNA here is from genome assembly GCA_035495395.1 of Mycobacteriales bacterium. Taxonomy (GTDB): domain Bacteria; phylum Actinomycetota; class Actinomycetes; order Mycobacteriales; family SCTD01; genus RYN-111. Next base: position 3,583 of record DATJGA010000185.1, read on the forward strand.
TCGATGAACAGCACCGTCTGCCGGCCGGTCTCCCCCAGCGCCCGCTTGGCCTCCTCGATCACCTCGCGGACGTCCTTGACGCCCGCGGTGACGGCCGAGAGCTCGCGCCAGCGCCGGTGCGTGGTGTTCGCGATCGTCATCGCCAGCGTGGTCTTGCCGGTGCCGGGAGGGCCCCAGAGCACGACGCTCAGCGGCGCGTCCTGCTCCACGAGCCGTCGCAGCGGTGCCCCCTCGGCGAGCAGGTGGCGCTGGCCGACCACCTCGTCGAGCGTGCGCGGGCGCATCCGCACGGCCAGCGGGGCCACCCGCGCGGCGGCGTCCGCCTGCGCGTCGTCGAACAGCGACGGCTCCACGTGGACGACCCTACGCAGCGCGGCGCGCGCAGGAGAAGGCGGGCGAGCGGCGAAGAGAGGGCGGACCGGCCATCCCGGTCCTCGCCCCTCACAAGAAGGTGCCGCACCGTGCGCCGTACCACCGCCCTCGCGCTCCCCGTCCTGGTCCTCGCCGCCGGTGCCGCCGCACTGGCCCAGCCCAGCGGCGCGACGTCGACCTCCCTGCCGAGCTTCGGCGTCCCCCGCGTGGTCGACCCGATCCACGTGTACGGCGAGCCGAACCTCGAGGTGAACCCGCGCAGCGGCGCGGTGCACGCCACCGGCCCGCAGGGCACCGGCACCCAGCGCAGCATCTGGAACGTCAGCGTCGACGGCGGCGACAGCTACCGCATCGTCCAGAACCTGCCCGGCAACTCCGACCGCGCCGCGCTGACCGGCTTCCTGCCGACCAAGAGCGCGCTCGGACCGGGTGGCGGCGACACCGAGATCAAGATCGCCCACAACGGCCGCGCGTTCTTCAACGACCTCGCCGCCCTCGTCAGCTTCACCGCCGTCACGACCGGCGACGACGGCGCGACCACCAGCACGGCGAACCCGGCCGCCATCGGCACGCCCGGCGGCGACCGGCAGTGGATGGCGCTCTACGACCCGCAGCCGAGCGACCACACGATCAGCCCGTACAAGGGGGTCGTGCCGCTCAACTACATGGAGTACGCCGACCAGACGAGCGGCGACGCGGTGGACATGAGCACCGACGGCGTCGACTACAGCCGGATCGCCGGGGCCTACGCGAACGACAACAAGCACTCCCCCAACCACGGCGTGCCGCTGGTCGACCAGCACACCGGGCGCTTCCTGGGCATGACCAGCGACGGCAAGTCCAACAGCCTCGCCCTGGCCGTCGGCGTGCCCGACAGCCGCGGGATGCTCACCTTCCACTACAACCCCATGGTGTCAGGGCTCCCCGGCAGCCCGGAGACGCTGTTCCCGGTGCTCGCGCAGGACGGTGCGCGCACCCTGTACGCCGTCTGGATCGACGACAAGACCTACTCGGTCTGGTACTCGTGGGCGCTGCCCGGCGCGGACAACGAGTGGAAGCACTGGCACGCGCCGATCAAGGTCAGCAAGGCCCCCGCGAACGTCAACGTGTTCCCGTGGATCGCGGCCGGCAAGGCCCCCGGGATCGTCGACATCGCCTGGTACGGCACGAACCAGACGCTCAAGCAGCTCGGCTCGGCCGGTCCGAGCGCCAAGAAGGGCCAGACCTGGGAGCTGTGGTTCACGCAGGTCGACCACGCCTCCTCGGGCCGCCCGCACGCCGTGCAGGTCAAGGCCGCACCGCACCCGATGCACTACAACGACATCTGCCTGCTCGGCACCGCGTGCATCACCGGCCAGGGCAACCGCAACCAGGCCGACTTCTTCAAGATGACGGTAAACCCGCGCAACGGCCGGGCGATGATCATCTACACCGACTCCAGCAACCGGCTCTCGCAGGCGGCCAACACCGACACGGCCGCCGACCACCAGGGCGCGGCGCTCGACACGGTCGTCAGGCAGAACACCGGCCTGAGCGCCCTCGACGGCAAGCCGCTCAGGGCCTACGAGTCCACGGCCCCGGTCAGCGCGATCGTCGACCCCGCCGGCGACGCGCTGTTCAAGCCGCTCGGTGGCACGAAGGTGCCGGGTGCCGACATCCGGAGCGTCAAGGTGCAGCGCGACGGCTCGAGCATCGTGCTGACCGTGAAGACCGCGGCTGACCTCGCCTCGGCTGCCGTGGCCGCCGGCACCCCGAACGCCCAGATCGTCGTGCGCTGGCAGATGGGCGACGTGCTCTACTTCGCCGCCGCCGACGCGAGCGCCAGCGGGCAGGTGAGCTACTACGGCGGCAAGACCGGCGCGACCGACCTGTGCTCGGTGTCGGGCTGCAAGCCCAACTACCTCACGTACGACGCGTTCCCCGCCCCTGGCGTGGCGCAGGGCACCGGCTCCGCGGACGGCAACAAGTACGTCATCCGCCTCCCGCTGTCCGCCGTCGGCAACCCGGGCAGCAAGAGCGTGCTCGAGGAGGTCATGGCCTTCGTGACCGCCAGCCCGCAGGCCGGGGTGGTGCCGCAGAACAACGGCACCGACTTCCTCGACATCGCGCCGCTGCAGCTCGAGGGCACCCGGACCTTCAACGCCCGGTTCGGCGCCCCGGCGGCCACCGGTCCGGCCGCCCCTCTCGCGGGCGTCGCCCTGGTCGGCGGAATCGTGATGCTCCGGCGTCGCCGTACCTCCTAGCCTGGACGCGTGCCGCTCACGCCCCTGACCTCTGCCGCGGAGGTGCTCGTCGCGGCGGACCACGACCCGTACGTGCGGGGCCGGCTGTCGCGCACCGACGTCGAGGGGTGGGCGGGCCACGACGCGGTCGCGTGGCGGTTCTCCGACGGCCACGTGATGACGCACGGCGCCCCGGCTGCAGTCGCCCTGCTGCTCGAGGCGCTGCTGACCGAGCTGCGGGACAAGCAGGTGGTGACGGTGCCGCGCGGGACGGCACCGCTGCTCCCCGCCTGGGTGGCCCTCGAGGGCACCGACTGGGACTTCCGCTGGACGACGAAGCGCCCTGAGCGGCAGCCGCTCGAGGCCGAGGTCGTCGACGTGGCTGACGACGACGTCGCGGAGCTCCTCGGTGTGGCGAACCCCGACGCCTCGGCGCGGCCGGGCGACGCGCGCGTGCGCAGGTGGGTCGGCATCCGCCACACCGGCCGGGCCTACCTCATCGCGTGCGCGGCCGACACCAGCGAGGCGACCGCGGTCGGCCACATCAGCTCCATCGCGGTGCGTCCCGACATGCGAGGGTCCGGCCTGGGCGCAGCAGTCACGTCGGCGCTCATCGGCGACCTGCTCACCGCGGACTGCGACGTGGTGACCCTCGGGATGTACGCCAGCAACACCGCCGGCCGGGCGCTGTACGACCGGCTGGGCATGCACGAGCGCGGGTACACCAGCGGGGCGCTGCGGATCCGCTCCCGCTGGTGACGACCCCCTAGGAGCCGACCAGGCGGCCGTCCTGCGCCGCTGAGAGGTGAGCCCGCAGCGAGGTGGCCAGGCCGGCAGCGACGAGGCAGCCGCCCACCACCAGCACGAGCCAGATCGCCCCCAGACCGTGGCCGATCAGGGGCGCGGCGGTCATCGGCCCGACGAGTGCGGTGGCACTGAAGACCATGGACGACAGGGCGTTGTACCGACCGCGCAGGGCGTCCGGTGCCAGCGCGTTCGTGATCGCCGGCGTGACCGGAGCCATGGCCACCTCGCCGAGAGCGAAGACGGCCGCGCAGGCGAAGACCCCCGGAGCC
>DATJGA010000186.1:0-2696 GCA_035495395.1 Mycobacteriales bacterium
CCGAAGACGGTGTTGGACAGGAAGTCGTCGTCGAGCCACGAGCGGAACCCCGACAGCGGCGCGGTCGCCTCGGCGAGCGGGATGCGGGTGTTGTGCTTGGTCAGCGCGCCCTGGGTGTGCGGGAACCAGTAGAGCTCGAAGTGGTCGCTGGCCGCCGCGAGCTCGTCGAAGCGGTCGAGCACCTCGGGCATCGGCATCGGTCGCTCGTCGGCGCGCAGCGCGAACAGCGGCACGGTCTGCAGCGTCACCGACGTCACGATCCCGAGCGCCCCGAGGCTGATGCGGGCCGCGGCGAACAGCTCGGGCCGCTCCGTCGGAGAGCACGTCACGACCGAGCCGTCGGCGAGGACGAGCTCCAGCCCGCGGATCTGGGTCGCCAGCCCGCCGTACCGCTCGCCGGTGCCGTGCGTCCCGGTCGAGAGCGCGCCGGAGACCGTCTGCACCTCGATGTCGCCGAGGTTGGTCATCGCCAGTCCGTGCTGCTCGAGCCAGCGGTTGAGCGCGTGCAGCGGCATGCCGGCCTGCACCGTCACCAGCCCGCTCACCGGGTCCGCCTCGACGGGCTGCGCCATGCGGTCCATGACCAGCTGGGTGCCCTCGGGGACGCCGATGGCCGTGAAGGAGTGGCCGCTGCCGATGGCCTTGACCCGGCCCGGCGCGCTCTTCACCGCGTCGACGACCTCGGCCACGTCGCGGGGGCGGACGACCAGGGGGTCGGCCTGCTGGTTGCCGGCCCAGTTCTGCCACGTCACAGCGCGCGCCTCCGCTCCGATGGGTCTTGACCGGCTCATCTTGGCGTCCCTAGGCTCAAATGTGAAGAGTCCTCACGTCTCCCAGCGTGCGGGCCACGCCTCCCCGAGCCAGACCAGGAGTCCCCGTGCCCCATGACGTGATCGTGATCGGCGCCGGCTACGCAGGTGTCACCGCGGCCGTGACGCTCGCCGACGCCGGCGCCGACGTGCTGCTCGTCGAGGCCCGCGACCGGGTCGGGGGCCGCACCCTCAGCGAGCGGCTGCCCGACGGCACGCTCGTCGACCACGGCGGGCAGTGGGCGGGCCCGACCCAGCGCCGGCTGCTCGCCCTCGCCGAGCGCGAGGAGGTCGCGACCTTCCCGACGCACGACACCGGCGAGAACGTCGAGTGGCGCGACGGCACGCCGTACCGGTACACCGGCCTCATCCCGAGCAGCGACCCCGAGGCGGTGGCCGAGTCCATCACCGCGATGCTCGACCTCAACCTCATGGCTCTCGAGGTCCCCGTCGACGCGCCGTGGAAGGCGCCCGAGGCGGCCGAGTGGGACGCGATCACGGTGCAGTCCTGGCTGGACGCCGAGGTCGAGCACCCCGGCGCGCGGCAGAACCTCACCCTCGCCGTCGAGGCCGTCTTCTCCGCCCAGCCCGCCGATCTCTCCCTCCTGCACTTCCTCTTCTACACGCACGCCGCCGGCGGCCTCACCCCGCTGCTCGGCGTGACCGGGTACGCCCAGGACCGCCGCTTCGTGCTCGGCGCCCAGGAGACGGCGAACCGGCTCGCGGCGACCCTCGGCGACCGGGTGCTGCTCGGCTCCCCCGTGCGCGCCGTGCGGCAGGGCGAGGACGGCGTCGAGGTCCGGTACGACGGGGGCTCGACCACCGGGCGCTACGCCGTCGTCGCGCTCCCCCCTGCGCTCGCCGGCCGGCTGTCCTACTCCCCCGCGCTCCCCGGGCTGCGCGACCAGCTCACCCAGCGGATGCCGATGGGCACCGTCATCAAGTGCCACGCCGTCTACGAGACGCCGTTCTGGCGGGCCGACGGCTACAGCGGACAGGTCACCGCAGACAGCGGCGCGGTGCGGGTCGTCTTCGACAACTCCCCCGCGGACGGCTCGCGCGGGGTGCTGATGGGCTTCGTCGAGGGCGAGCAGGGCCGCATCTGGGGCGCCCGCTCGCAAGAGGACCGGCGCCGGGAGTTCCTCGACCTGATGACGCGGACCTTCGGTCCCGCCGCGGCGGAGCCGGTCGCCTACGTCGACAAGGTGTGGGCCGACGACGAGTGGGCCCGCGGCGGGTACGCGGGCCTGATGCCCCCCGGCGGCTGGACGTCGTACGGCGAGGCGCTGCGCGCACCGGTCGGCCGGCTGCACTGGGCGGGCACCGAGACGGCCACCGCGTGGAACGGCTACATCGACGGCGCCATCGAGTCCGGTGAGCGCGCGGCCCGCGAGGTGCTGGCCCGGCTCGGCGTACCGGAGCAGGACTGGCCGGCGGCGCTGCCGAAGTCCCTGGTGGAGGAGGGTTCCTGATGGCGACCGCTGCGGAGATCCGCGCAGGCCTGGACGACTACAGGCAGCGCTGCAACGACAACGCACGGCTGCGCAAGATGCTGCGCTCCTGGACCCGGCACGTGCACTTCACCGCCACCGACACCGGTGACGCCTTCACGGTGACGATCGACAAGGGCGAGATCACCGACGTGCAGGAGGGCGCCGTCGGCACGCCCGACCTCGTCATCGCCGCCACCAGCGAGGACCTCACCGACATGTTCTGGGGCGACCTCAACCCGGCTGCGAAGTACCTCACCGGCGAGATCGCCGTGAAGGGCTCCGCCGACGACGTGATGCGGGTCGACGCGATGGCCGCGCTCATCTGGGTGGACGCGTGACCGAGCTCGCGAGGTCGATGCCGTTCCGGTCAGTGGTGAGCACCTCGACCGGGCTG